>JAAYPV010000030.1 GCA_012519635.1 Clostridiales bacterium | reverse complement strand
GTTTTGACATATTTTCTTTCGTCCGTTAATAGTGTAATATACTGTTGATATACTTTTTTAAATTCTTGTTTAGTTATGTCTTTATTTCCATATACATATTTGTCAAATATTATTTCTGATGTTAGAAAATCAATACCATATTTATTTAGAAAATAATCAGACATTTCTTTTGATGTAATACATTCATTAAACTTAAATATTGCTTTCAACCTCTTAAATATCCTAACTACCCTATCACCATAACTATATTTTTTCAGTTTTATTCTAAATGTCCATTCTATAATTTTAGGAACAAAAATCATACATAAAATAATCGTTATAATTAAAATCATAAACATTGTTATCTGCATAAAAAACATAAAATCCTTCTTTGCAGATAATGCAACATCTGTTTCATTAGATGGAACAGTTGGCTCAAATGACATCCATCCATAGCCTGAAATATAAACTTCAGGAAATGCATGACTTTCTTTAGCAGTTATAGTGTAGCATCCATATTTATTGGAATAATTGCTTACAGAAAATCCTTCAACATATCTTGCCGGTAAACCAGCAGCTCTTGCTAATAATACCATTGCAGTTGCAAATTCATAACAAACCCCTGTTTTACTTTCAAATAGAAAATTCTCTACATTATCACCAACATCTTTTTTATAGTTTAAGTCATAGGTAAAGTTATTTGTAAGAAAATATTCTTCTATTGCTTTAGCTTTTTCATAGTCAGAGAATTTATTCTCAGTAATTTCATGTGCAAGCTTTAATATTCTTTCACTTGGTTCCTGATAGGTTTTTTCATAATATTGCATTGCTTGTTTATAAGTATAATATTGAGCATTGGAAAAAGCATAATTACTATATCCAAAATGTGTCTGTATTAATTTTTCTAAATCGTTTAGAAAATCTAAATAATTTTCGTTGTTAAATTGGGTTATAAGCTTAATAACCTTTTGTGAATTCACAATGCTTTCTGAGTGATATTCTATATCATATTTTATATCAGGATTAAATTGCTTTCTACCACTTATCCCAACTTCTCCACCTGTTGTTGCTACTAAATCATCTATTGGAATATCTGGAAGCTGTGATAATCCTGTAGGTACCAATAAATATTCAGTTGAAAAATTGTTTGCTATTATATTAATATTTTTTTTACAATCATCCACTTCATCAGCGTTTAAAAAATCATTTAAATTGTATTTGTTTACAATCGCTTGGTTATCTTTGCATACTTTTTCTATTATATTTATAAAATCATTTGGGTTAAGATTGTCAGAATAATAATTGAAGTATTTGTAAATATATCTTTCATCTATACTCCAGCTATCATCAGAATAATCATAGTTTTCTAAAACTCTGGCTTTAAGATTAATCATTTCGTCAGATTCAACATAAAATAATATTTTATTACTATTTTGAAAATTGAAAAACAAACCACCGTCAGATTTATTGTTCAGCTGGTTAAGCGTATTCATAAATTTTGATGTAAGCTCATTAGCATTAATTATGCTTTCAATATAATCTCTGTTTGCGACAATTGTTGGTTTAGGAATTAAAGTAATAATTAAAACTGAACTAATTAAAAAGTATGAAATAGCCTTGTAGTATTTAAAGGATTTAAATATTTTGACACTCCTAAGATTCCTTCTTGGTGTATTCAAAGACATTATGCTAAAATACAGGATAAACAGGCATATAATAAGAATAAGTGGAATATGCTGCAACTCCTTTGCATAGATAGCTAACGGAATTAACATCAGCAAAAATGTCATTGTAGCTCTGTATATTACCATTGTAAAATAATATACTGCAGATGATATAAAAAAGCTTGATATTAACAATATTGCATAGGTATAAAACGGGAAATACGGCATTGCAGATTGTGGAGTTAAAAACCAGAACATAAATGAAATATCTACATCTAATCCTTCTACTCCGATTGATTGCTGAAGTGTTATTAATATATTAGCTAAAAAAATTATAAAAACAAATGCAAATACATAGATAACCGAGCCAATTAATTTTCGCTTTGATATGAAGTCGAAAATAAAGTATGCCCCTGCTTGTATAAAAAAAGTAAAAAGAAAAAAAATGATTAGCGATACAGTGTTACTATTGTAATAATATATACCACCAGTTACAATACAAACTCCAAATAACAAGGAAACTATTCTTAAATCCTTGCTATCGTTATTGCAGTCAATACCATAAAATATTTTTTTAATTATATCAGTAGCTATATTCATATTAATTCCCTTATTAATTTGTTTACTATGTAATTTTCTTTACATCATAATCCTCGCCTATTAACCATGCATTTTCACTCTTAATGCTTTGTGTTTGTGGAAATACTTTATGAATATTAATACCTTTTTCATTTGCTCTTTCAAGATTTTTATAAAGTTCTTGATTATAAATCATACTATATATTATAAAAACACCTAATTTATTCATTATTTCCTCTGCAAGAATGTGGCTATCTTTAATATTATCGTCAGTAAAGCTGGTTTTGGTAATATCAATTGTTGTTGCTAAAACATCTTCATGTCTAGATAATGTTTTAGTCTTGACAATACCATTACTTACATACAATAAATCACAGGTAACTCCCTGCTTTACAAATGAGTTTAACATTGAAAGCATACCCTCAATAAGCCTTTCCTCAAGCAATAATTCATACAGCTCATTTGAAATATATTTATTTCTAATAAAATCCAGTACAAAGGTTATATTTACAGAGGAAATTACCTCATCAAGCCTTACCATCAAATTACCTTTTTTAGACGAAAGTTTCCAGCTTATCTTTTTAAGTGAATCCCCCGGAACATATTCCCTATACTCATATCCGCTTATTGTGTTTGCAAATAACCCAGTGTTTTCCGTTTCTTCATCATCATAAACTAAGCTATCACATATATTTCTTAAAAATAAACTTGTCTTGTTTATTTCATGAATATCAGGCATTATAGCAACATATAAGCTATTTGCTTTAGCATTTTTTAATTTAAACTTGAACATTCCCAAATAGTCAGTAATATATATATCATCAATTTTTATTTCTGCATTTCCTGAAATTTTAGGTGTTAGATTAAAGGAAATTGTAGAATCTTTTTCAGTAAATAATACTGTTTTATATATATTAGCATTAGAGCTTTTATCAAAATGCTTCGAACAAATGGTTTTTACTTCAATAAATGATGTTGGTATTATGCTTTTTTTTGTTATTTTAATATTAACTACAGTATTTTTATTTTTATTTATAATTGGATGACATTTTATTTCTATAGATGTTGATTTCAGGGTTATGATAGCAATACTAAGTGATATAATCGGCACTAATATCAGAAATGCTAACATTTTTACACCAGTTTCTCCATCAAAAAAACCAGTAAAACCGATTGTTAATAATAATATAAAAAAATATCCTATAAACCTTTTCATAATAAATTAATCCCCAAATCTAAACCCTACTCATAGGTACTTCTACCCTTGCAAGTACTTCTTTCAGATAATTAATCGTATTTTCATACTTTGTTTTGCCTTTTGGAGATAATATAATTCTATGTGAAAGAACACAATAGACCATGTTCTTAACATCATCAGGAGTTACATAGTCCCTACCGTTTATATATGCATAAGACTTTGAAGCCTTGTATAAGCAGATACTTCCTCTGGGACTTACCCCAAGTGTTATATTCTCATCATTTCTTGTTGCAAAAACTATATCTAAAATGTACTTTTTAACCTGTTGACTCACATTAACTTTCTTCACTTCTTTTTGCAAGCTTATAACATCTTCCAAATGAATTACAGGTTCAGTGATATTTTTTATAGGATTATATTTTTCAGTCCTGTCTAATATAATCATCTCTTCACTTTTACTAGGATACCCCATACTTATTTTCATGAAAAACCTGTCCATCTGTGCTTCAGGTAAATAATATGTTCCATAGGTTTCCACAGGATTTTGTGTTGCCAATACCATAAATGGTTTCGGTAACTCATGGGTTACACCATCCATGCTTATCTGATGCTCTTCCATTACCTCTAATAAGCTTGATTGAACCTTCGGTGATGCTCTGTTTATTTCATCTGCAAGCAAAAAATTACAAATTGCTGCACCATCACGATACTCCAGTTCATATGTTTTAGGGTTAACAATTGAAAAGCCTAAAATATCAGAAGGCATAATATCAGGTGTTAACTGGATTCGATTAAATTTTCCGTCAACTGATTTTGCCAATGCAGCAACAAGTTGTGTTTTCCCAACTCCAGGTACATCTTCTATTAAAATATGTCCTTCGCATAATAACGAACAAATTGTATATTTTATAACATTTTCCTTACCTACTATTACTTTGCTAACACTGTCAATAAGCAGTTGTATTTTATCAGTCATATTCTCTCTCCAAGTAATTTTATATCAAGATATATGTATATTCAAAAAAATCTATGTATTTAGAATTATATCACATAAAAAAATCTATTTCAATAGTGATTTCTTAGTATATTATATATAAAATATGAATATATTAGGAAATAATTTCGAAAAAATATATTTTAAAGGATAGAAAATGATAATTTAAAAACAACATTTATCAATTTCTACCCTTTAATTTCTATTCATCTATTTCTTTTAATGTAATTATAGGTCCTTCTTCCCTTTGAAGATAACATTTAAAAATCTCATCTTCTACTTCCAAAAAAATATCTATTAGTAATGGGTCAAAATATGTTCCACTTCCATCTAAAATTATTTTCAGAGCCTGATCATGACTAAACGGTTCTTTATAAGGTCTTTTTGCAGTCAATGCATCATACACATCTACAACTGATAATATCCTTGCACATAAAGGAATATCCTCACCACTTAACCCTAATGAATAACCAGTACCATCCCAGCGCTCATGATGAAATAAAGCCATGTCCTTTGCAATTTTTATAAAATCAACATCTTTAATGCCCTGCAGTACATTCTGAAGGACTTCCCCACCAATAATAGTATGTTTTTTCATCTGCTCGAATTCTTCGTCACTCAGCTTTTCTCCTTTTAGCAAGATATTATCATTAATACCAATTTTACCTATATCATGTAATGGAGCCGCCCTTATAAGATTTTTAATATATTTATCTGTCATTATATATTTATATTTATTTTTTTTAGAAATTGCGTTAACAAAAATCTCAAAATATTTAGCAGTATTCTTAATATGTCCACCAGTAGTACCATCTCGTGATTCAATAATCTGAGCAAAGCCAACCGATACCATATCTTGTAAACACTCAAATTCTTTAGTTTTATTAGCAATAATCTTATCTATTTTATTCATTTCATCAACTATTCTAAGCTGATTATGAATTCTTCTTGTTATTATCGATTTATTAACAGGTTTTCTTATAAAATCTACTGCACCAAGCTCCAGCGCAATAGCCTCATAATCATCATTTGTACCTGATGCCATCATTATTATAGGTATATTAGTTGTTTTTTTGTTTCTCTTAATCCATTTAAATGTTTCAAACCCATCCATTACTGGCATTTTTATATCTAATAAAATTAAATCAGGATGTTTTTTACCTTCAATTATTTGAATTGCCTGCATTCCAGATGATGCTAATGTAACAATATACTTGTCCTTCAGAATTTGTTCTATCATTTTTAAACTTGTTACCGTATCATCAACAACTAATATGTGTTTTTTATAATCCATATTTTAATAATACCTTTCTGAACTAATCCAGCAATACATTAAGTAATGTTGTAGATTTATATTTTTATTATGCATCACTATATTAAGATTGTCAAGACAAAAGTTTATTACCTTTTTATATGTATTAGAAAACTTCATATCAACTACTAATTAACATGCGGAATTCCCTGTTTTCAAATTGATAGTAATCAATGTCCATCATAAATGCTAACCAGCATAAGAATTATTAGAAAGATATCAAATGCAATACAAATTAATTTTTATTTTTTCAATTGAATAAAAAATTATTTGACTTTATAATAATAGGAGCAGTAGAAGAGTTTCTTGTTTTTTTACATATGAGTACCAAAAAATGAACCAATTCATTATAACTATATATATCCCTATTACTCCTAGAATAATTTAAATTATATATCTAACTATATCCATTTCTATTCTCTCACATTATTAAGTCATATATTTTCTTTGACTAAATAATACTTCTTTCCATTTATCCTCCAAACTAATAGATTTTTAATCCACTATCTTGTAGCTTTTCGTAGTGTTATAATGCAAATTCAGAATAATTATTTAGCATTTTTCCTATTATACCACTTTCTGTGTAAATTTTGCAAGCATCAAAACCATCTAAATAATATAAATACTCATTGCTTAATCAGATCCTTTAGACAAATTAGGGCATATGCAAGCAGCATATGCCTTATTTGTTTTAGATAACCTTTAATTGTTCAAGCTTTCTTATAGATATCAAACCTTATATAAACTAAGGTTATTTATTTAATGTTTGCTTTAAGCTTTGCAGCAGTCAAAGTATTTTTCATAAGCATTGCAATTGTCATAGGACCAACCCCACCTGGTACTGGTGTTATGTATCCTGCTTTCTTTGAAACTGCCTCAAAGTCAACATCTCCACATAACTTTCCGTTCTCAAGCCTATTTATTCCTACATCAATAACAATTGCTCCCTCTTTTACCATATCACCTGTTACAAAATTAGCTTTTCCAACTGCTGCAACTATAATATCAGCCGCATTGCATATCTCTAAAAGATTAGTTGTTCTGGAATGACAAATTGTGACAGTTGCATTTCTGTGTAATAATAACATAGACATTGGTTTTCCTACAATATTACTTCTACCAATTACAACAGCTGACTTACCTGAAATATTAACACCAGTGCTATCTATAAGCTCCATAACACCAGCAGGTGTGCATGGAAGGAAAGAAAATTCACCTATCATAATTTTACCAACATTGTACGGATGAAATGCATCAACATCTTTATCAGGAGAAATTGCGTTTATAATTGCATTTTCATCAATATGCTTTGGTAAAGGTAGTTGAACCAATATACCATTAACCTTGTCATCATTATTAAGTACATCAATTAAATCTAAAAGCTCTTGCTGAGTAATATTTTCGTCTAATGCATATTCATAAGAATTAAATCCAACTTCTTCACATGCTTTCTTTTTAGAATTTACATATACTCGGGATGCTGGATTATTGCCTACAATTACAACTGCAAGTCCAATACTAATTCCCTGTTCCTTTAATTTTGCCGCCTCATCACGAACTTCTGCTTTAACCTTTGCAGAAACAGCTTTTCCATCTATTAAATTAGCCATTATTCTTATCCTCCAAATTTATATTATCTTCATTTAAATCATTATTATTTTCTTCACTAAACTCATCTGAATCTTCATCGTCAGAGTCATTATTATCATCATTTTTTTCAGCTTCATCTGATACTTCACTGTCTTCTATATCTGTTTTATCCTCAGATTTATTCGTTTTTGATTTTTTCATTCTTTCCTCTGCTTCTGCCAGAAGCTGCTTTGACTCCTCTGTATTGCAGTAAAGAACATACTCTTCTCCCATACTTTTTACCTTTTGACCTATAACAATTAAAAGTATGGCTGATGTGATTACACAAATAGCTGCTAAAACCTGCGATACCCTTAAATTACCCACCATAAGACTATCTGTCCTTAGGCCCTCAATAAAAAATCTTCCTAAGCCATACCAGCCTGCATACATCAGAAATAGCTGACCATCATATTTTCTGCGCTTTGAAAACCATGCAAATAAAGCAAATCCAAGTAAGCACCAAACTGACTCATATAAAAAGCATGGATGCACTGGTAAACTTGCAACTAATTCTGCGTTTTTTGATGTATCAGTAGGATTTAAAGAAGCTGTCATATAGTAAATCTGTTCTTGGATTTTTCCACTGGACATACCGAATATTGAATCTGTATTATATCCAAACGCCTCATGGTTAGTAAAATTACCCCATCTTCCAATGCCTTGTCCAATCAAAAAGCCCATTCCTGCAATATCAAGCAAAGGTAAAAGCTTTACCTTTCTCCATTTAGCAACAAGAGCAGCAGCAAGTACAGCTCCTATTATTCCGCCATATATTGCAAGACCACCATTTCTTATATTAAAAATACTTTTAAAATCACCCTTATAATTTTCCCATTCAATTATTACAAAATATAGTCTTGCACCTATAATTCCACCTATCATACCTGCAAAAATACAATCAATTGCTCTATCAGCATCCAATCCGAATTTTTTCATCTGTGAAAAACCATAAAGCATTGCCAAAACAATACCAAAGGCAATAATTATACCATACCACTTTACGGTTAATCCAAAGATTGTGAACGCATCACTATTAATTGTAATATCTATACCAAGCTTAGGAAAGACTATCTGATTATAATCCAAATTATTTAGTTCTGTCATCATATACCTCCTATTTAAAACTCTTAACTCTCTACTATTGAAAGTGTAACCTTTTCAGTATCAATGTTTTCACAAAAACTTTTTTGAACATCCTCATATGTCATTTCAGATAAAACTTTTACAGTATCAAATGGATTTACCCCTGCAAAATATGAATTAATAAGTGTGCTTGCAACAGCCTCAACATTATTAAATTCTCTTATAACCTGACCATAGGTTGATTTCTTGATACTCTCATAATGTTCTCTGTCAAGACCATTAACTTTTACATTTTCAATTTCTCTAATAATTTCGGTTAAAACCTTACGAGGTTGATTAGACTCCCCTGCAAAGATTACTGTAAAGAACCCATCACCATTGAAAATTTCAGTAGAAAAAGTAGAATTTATAAGTCCTTCATCTGTCAATCTTTTATAAAGCGGTGATGCGGCATCTGATAAGACATTCATTGCTACATGTAATTCCATTTCTAATTTTAAATTTTCATAAGCACTTCTGGGTTTTACTTTAAAACCAATATTAAACATTGGAGTCCCAACAGGTAAATTATCAACAATTTCACTTTTTACAACTTCATCAGGTTCATCAAGAAAAACAGTTTCCAATTCAATATCTTCACTAGGCTTTAGACATTTGTCTGCAATATCTATAACCTCATCTGCTTTTACATTACCCGCAACAACTAAAACCATGTTATTAAGATTATAGAATGTATTATAGCATTTATATAATAAATCGGCATCTATTTTAGCTATACTTTCAATAGTTCCTGCAATATCAATTTTTACAGGGTGACTTTTATATAATCCATTAAGCATGTTAAAAAATACTCTCCATGACGGATTGTCATCACACATACGGATTTCTTGTCCAATAATTCCCTGCTCCTTATCAACGCTTTCTTTTGTAAAGTATGGCGATTGAACAAAATTCAAAAGTATTTCAAGTGATTCCTTATAATTATCAGAACAGCTGAATAAATAACAAGTTT
The DNA here is from genome assembly GCA_012519635.1 of Clostridiales bacterium. Lineage (GTDB taxonomy): Bacteria > Bacillota > Clostridia > Oscillospirales > Ruminococcaceae > JAAYPV01. The sequence goes on along the minus strand of JAAYPV010000030.1, from coordinate 25,711 downwards.
TATCAAAGCTAGTATAGGCATTTGCAGAAGCACCTGTTTTAGCAAATAACTCAAATACATCTGTATCCTCATTTTCAAAAAGCTTATGTTCAAGAAAATGTGCTATACCCTCAGGCACAACAGTATAATCTTTATCTTTGTTTGTTTTAAATCTTGTATTTATTGAGCCATATTTCGTTCCAAATAATGCTTCAGTAGTACTAAATCCATCCATTTCCCATACGAGTATATTAAGTCCACTTGAATGTTTTATATGTGTGTATTTATCATTTGTTTTATCACAGGCAATGATTTTCTTTTCCATTACTCTTCCTCCCCTGTCATAACATATATAGTATCAAGCTTGAAGGATTTTGCAACCTCAATTATTTGTTCCCTTGTTACAGCTTTTATTCTGTTAATTTCTTCATCAGGACTGATAATCTCTCCTCTGCAATATCTACTGAAGTACCAATTTACAAGAGATGTAGGAGTGTCATTGACACCTTTGAGTGAATTTATAATGCTTAAAACAGAATTGTTCATTTCCTCATCAGTAAAGTTACTTTTTTTTATGTCCTCAAGTTGATTTATTATTTCAACCCGTGCTTTATCTACATTAACATTTTCTACACCACTGTCAACCATAAGAGTACCTTTGCTTTCATTAAAACCACTTGCACAATAATAGCAAAGGCTTAGCTTTTCTCTCACATTAGCAAACAGCTTAGAAAAAGGAGTTTCTCCTAATATTGTACTCATAAGCTTTATAGCATATAAATCAGTATGGTTTGTTTTAAATGCCATAACCATTTTAGACTGGCTTACATCCAATTTATCTTTTACATTTTTTACTTCATTTTTTATGGGACTAATATTATTAAGTGCGATATTATGTGGCTTTCTGTATAATTTTAAAAATGCCTCTGTAAACCTTTCTTTAATTACAGGATTATCCTTTGCTCCAACATAATATACCTCAATATATGCTGTTTTAATCATTTCTTTATATGCTTCATATGCCATAAAAGGTGTAATTTTTTCAGCTATTGTTCTTGTTCCATATGATGAATTTGCACTTGGCTCACCCTCAAAAATATGCTTTTGTGCCTGTAAGATAGCATAGCTTCTCTTGTTATTTATTTCTGAATCAATAGAATCAAGTAAATCCTTTTTTCTGAAATTAAATATTTCCTGTCCAAAGCCCCCATTTTCTATATATGGAGAAAACAAGCAATCAAGAAATATGCTTAATACTTCACTAGTTAAATCTTCACCATTTAAAGTATAATCATTATCAATTGAGCTTATTGATATGGTCATTACCTGAATATCTCCGCGTTTTGTTACATTTACTCCTATATCTGTACCATATAGTGCATTAAGTCGCGCTGTAAGCTCAGTCAAATTTTTATATTTGCTGTTTGATGAGCCTAAAATTCCAGCAGTTACTGCATTTAATGGTGCAGCGTCTTCTCTTAACTCTGTAAAAAACTTTAAATTAATAGTATTAGTTTTAAATTTTGAATCGATTATGCTTGTAAAGCCGATACCATCAGAAATTTGTTCTCTTGAATATAGTATTGACATATGACTCTCCTTACCTATATAATATATATAACTAAATTATTATACCATCTTTTTTGCATAATTACTAGAGATTTTTGATTAAAAAAATGTTTCAATATAACTTATCATTCAACATTTTCCGATTATTAAACTCTAACGGCGTTTTGTTCATAATATATTCACAGAATATTAACAGAAACTTCTTGATTATTGCAAAAAAATATATTATACTGATTTTAGTCTTTAAAGTATTAAAGTTTAAAGTATTAAAGTTTAATGATGAGGGTGCAATTATGATTAACAATAATCAATTTTACAACTTTACATTTTGGCAAGGCTCTAGCTACTTTTATAGCTTTGAGTCTGTTTGTCGTGCCGAAATGCAAAAGCTAAAGTTGTAATTGTTAAACATATTCTTCCTATTTTATGTTTATAAATACCGTTGCTTTTGTATTTTCGGAAGCAACGGTATTCTTTTATCTGCAGATGAAATAATAAACATATTCATAAACAATCAAATTTTTATATTAATTTTTAGGAGGGTATTACTACAATGATTATTATTTTAAAACCAAATACTAACGAGATTCAGGTTAACAACCTAATAGAGATGTTAAAGGAATATGGCGTAACGGTTGCTAGTATACAAGGAAAACATAAAAATATTTTAGGACTTATTGGTGATACTTCAAAAATTGATGTTGAAACAATCAAATCACAGACAATTGTTGAAAGTATTCGCCGTGTTCAAGAACCATACAAAAACAGTAATAGAAAATTTCACCCAGAAGATACTGTTATTGATGTATGTGGAAGACAAATTGGTGGAAATAAACTACAAGTTATAGCAGGTCCATGTTCAGTTGAAAGCGAAGAGCAGATTATTGAAACTGCCATTGCTATTAAAGAAGCAGGCGCAACTATGTTAAGGGGTGGAGCATTTAAGCCAAGAACTTCACCATACTCTTTTCAAGGCTTGCATGCTGATGGTATTGAACTTTTACTTAAAGCTAAGGCTGTTACAGGATTGCCTATTGTAACTGAAATTATGAGCACTGAACATATTGACTTATTTGCTGATGTTGATATAATTCAAGTAGGTGCAAGAAATATGCAAAACTTTGAACTGCTTAAAGCTTTAGGACGCTGCAATAAACCAATTTTACTTAAAAGAGGTCTTGCAAATACTTTAGAGGAATTACTTATGTCTGCTGAATACATCATGGCTGGCGGAAATAAAAATGTTATTCTATGCGAAAGAGGAATCCGTACATTTGAAACACAAACAAGAAATACACTTGATATTTCTGCAGTTCCACTACTAAAGCAATTATCACATCTTCCAATTGTAGTTGACCCAAGCCATGCTACCGGACTTACTTCCTTGGTTGAGCCATTATCACTTGCTTCAATTGTTGCAGGTGCAGATGCACTTATAATTGAGGTTCATAACTGTCCAGAAAAAGCATTATCAGATGGTGCACAATCTTTAACACCTAAGCAATTCAAAGAAGTTATGGATAAAGTTAAGCCAATGGCTAAGTTCATTGGAAAGGAAATTTCATAATATGACACAAATTACTGTTAATGCTAGCCAGAGTTATAATATATTTATAGAACACGATGTTTTAGCAAAATGTGGAGAAATACTGTCATCAATTCTTAATACCAAAACTTTGGCTATAATTACAGATGATATTGTAAACTCTCTCTATGCTGATACTGTGGTCACTTCTCTTACCAATCATGGGTTTAAAGTGTGTAAATTTGTCTTTCCTAATGGAGAAAACTCAAAAAACATATCCGTTTTGAACGAAATCTATGATTTCCTCTGTAAAAATAACATAACTCGCACCGACTGCCTCATTGCCTTAGGCGGTGGTGTAGTCGGTGATATTACAGGCTTTGCTGCGGCAACATTTCTCAGAGGACTTGATTATGTTCAAATTCCAACAACACTATTGTCTCAAATTGACTCATCTGTTGGTGGCAAAACGGCTGTAAATCTCAGTTGTGGCAAAAATCTTGTCGGTGCATTCAAACAGCCTGAATGTGTTATATGTGACCCTAAGACACTTATTACCTTAAGTAAGGAACTCTTATCAGATGGTATGGCTGAAGCAATAAAATATGGAATGATTCGTAATGAAAAGCTTTTTGAACTTTTTGAAGGTCATACAATTGATAATATTATGGATTGCATTGATAAGGTTGTTTATCGCTGTATTTCCATTAAAAAAGATGTTGTTGAGGCTGATGAATTTGACAAAGGTGAACGCATGATACTTAATTTTGGTCATACACTCGGTCATGCAATCGAAAAGTTTTATGACTATAAAATTTCTCATGGAAATGCTGTTGCAATTGGAATGTGCCTAATAACTGAATGCGCTTACAAGGCTGGTATTTGTGATGTGGAAATGTTAAACAGGCTTATCAGTTGTATTAAAGCCTATAACTTACCCTATAAGCTTGATGCAAATATAAATGCACTTGTTGATTTATGCAGCAATGATAAAAAGCGTCAAAGTGATAAAATAAGCTTTATTGTTTGTAGTAAAATCGGACACTCAATTATTAAGAAAACTTCCGTTGATGACTTCCGTTCATTTATCCTTAAATGAGATTTACAAGCCTGTTTGTTGCTGGAAAACAGGCTTGTTTATGCTTGATTGTCTACGGAAAGGAAAGGAATGTTGATATGGATATAAAAATAACTCCTCAAAAGCTTACTGGAAAAGTTTCAATTCCATCTTCAAAAAGTATAACTCATAGAGCATTAATATGTGCTGCTTTAGCTAAAGGAAATTCAGTCTTAAATGGAATAAGCTTTTCTGATGATATTAATGCTACTGTTTCAGCACTTGAACAATTGGGTGCTAAATTTGAAATAGATACTAATAAAATAACTGTTCATGGCATTACACAATTGCCAAAGACTGCTGAAATTGACTGTCTTGAAAGCGGGTCAACCCTTCGTTTTCTCATCCCTATTGCCGCTGCTTTGGGAGTAAACTCAACCTTTATTGGCAAAGGTAGATTGCCAGAGCGTCCGATAACCTCTTATATCCGTGAGTTATCTAAAAAAGGTATTATCTTTAATTATAATAACACCATGCCATTTGCGATTAACGGTAGGCTGCAAAGTGGTATATTCCATATTGAAGGTGATGTATCCTCACAATTTATTACTGGACTGCTTTTTGCATTACCTATCCTTGAAGGTGATTCAAAAATTATTTTAACTTCCCCTCTTGAATCAAAGCCTTATGTTGATATGACTATTGATTGTTTAAAGAATTTTGGAATTGAAATAAATGAAATTGAGAACGTGTATTTGGTAAAGGGTAATCAAAAGTATTTACCCCAAAACCTTACTATTGAGGGTGATTATTCTCAGGCTGCCTTCTTTTTTGTAGCAAATGCTATCGGAAATAATGTGCAGATTGATAATCTGTTTCAAAAAAGCTTGCAGGGAGATAAAAAAATAATTGAAATATTAAATGAAATAGGGTATAATAATAACAATGGTTTGGATTGTTTTAGTATTAATGCAACAGATATTCCAGATTTAGTTCCTATTCTCGCTGTTTTAGGTTGCTTTTGTAATGGTACTTCTAAAATTTATGGTGCTGGTCGTTTAAAAATAAAAGAAAGTGACCGCCTTATTGCTATTTCATCCGTATTAAATACTATTGGTGGAAAAGTTACTCCTACTGATGATGGTTTAATAATTAAGCCTATTACTGAATTTTCGGGTGGTATTACCAACAGCTTTGGAGACCATAGAATTGTAATGTCACTTGCTATTGCTGCTACTCGTTCCACCAAACCAATTATAATACAAAATGCTGATGCAGTTAATAAATCTTATCCAAGCTTTTTTGAGGATTATATAAATTTAGGAGGTATTGCCGATGTCATCAACATGGAATAACCGTATTTCTATATCAATTTTCGGCGAATCACATGGTCCTGCCATAGGCGTTGTTATTGATAATCTACCACCGGGCGAAGGTATTGATATTGATGAATTATCACATTTTCTTTCAAGAAGAGCACCTAAGACGGATAAAACTTCAACACAAAGAAAAGAAAAAGATTTACCACAAATTATGTCCGGTCTTGTAAATAACAAAACAACAGGTACACCTTTGTGTGCATTTATCCAAAATACTGATACTCGTTCACAGGATTATTCAAATATATCAAGGCTTGCTCGACCAGGTCACGCTGATTATACAGGAGCATTAAGATATAAAGGATTTAATGATGTCAGGGGTGGTGGACATTTTTCTGGAAGGCTAACCGCTCCCCTTGTATTTGCCGGAGCAATATGTGGACAAATTCTGCAAAGGCGTGGCATTTACACTGGTGCTCATATTGCAGAAATTCATAATATCAAAGATGCTGAATTTAATAAAACTAATATTTCACGCGAAGAGATACTCACAATCAGAAACAAGAAATTTCCTGTTATCGACGATGCAAAAGGCGAACTTATGATTCAGGATATTGAGAAGGCGTTTCATGGCGGAGAATCACTTGGCGGTATAATTGAATGTGCTTGTATTAATGTTCCAGCAGGTATTGGTTCCCCTATTTTTGATGGTCTTGAGAATACTATTGCACAACTTATTTTTGGTATTCCTGCTGTAAAAGGCTTGGAATTTGGCTCAGGATTCCTTAGTGCAAAAATGGTGGGAAGTCAGAATAATGATGAGTTCTATGTAGATGATAAAGGTCATGTACTCACTAAAACCAATAATCATGGCGGTATTTTGGGGGGAATTTCTTCTGGTATGCCAGTAATGCTAAAAGTTGCAATTAAGCCTACTCCATCAATATCCCAACCGCAAGAAACAATTGATTATAGTGCTCTGAAGAATGAAATAATCAATATTAAAGGACGCCACGACCCTTGTATTGTTCCACGAGCTGTACCATGTGTTGAGGCAGCTGTTAATATTGCAATTTTATCACATATGTTGGACTATCCGAATTTTTGTTAACTTTATCAAATAAAGAGTAAAAGGTAATAATATGGAAAACTATTTAAAGTTATCTGAAATGGCATCCTTTGAACTAAAGGATGTCAATACTGTTAGTATTTTAATTTGCTATTTGCTTCATAGGATTGATAAACCTATTGAAGCAGAACAATTATTTGAAATTGCAGTTAGTACAGATATCATTAATTATTTCTTTTATCAAGATGCTATTGATATTCTTATAAAAAATAACTCAATTAATATTGAAACTGATGAAAATGATATTGAAAAATATGTACTTACTGATAAGGGAAGATTATGTGCAAGGAAATTCAAGCATTATGTACCTAAATCATTTCGTGATAAATTAGTTGGTACTGCTTTAAAGTATTTTGCACAACTTAAACTTAATAATGAAGTAACGGTTAAATATATTAAGTTGGATAATGGATATTATGTTCATTTTAGATGTCTAGATTTAAAAAACGATTTAATTGATATGAAGTTATTCGCACCAGATTTAACACAAGCTAAACTAATTGGTGAAAAAATATTACTTAATCCTGTTGGGTTTTATAGTAAGATTATAAATATTGCTCTGGGTAATATGGAAGAGGAATATGATTTAACTGATAATTAAAGGTTAGGAAGGCAAACAAATACCTTCCTAACCTTTTTACATTATCTCACTATAGTTTCCTAAAAATTTGAAGCTCTCAAATTCACCTTTTAATCCGCTAAGCAAAGCTGAAACCTTTTTATCATGGATATTTCCCTCAAAATCAAGATAGAACATAACATTAAAACTTCCACCTGCAATTGGTCTGCTTTCAATCTTTTCCAAATTAAATCCATTAACAAAAAACTTGGTTAGTAACCTTATCAGACTTCCCTGTTTATTGGGTAAAGTTATCAGCATTGAAATACTCTTTGCATCTTCATCCATTCTAAAATCCCTTGATATACATATGAACCTTGTGTAATTTGGATATGAATCTGTAATCTTATCTGAAATAATATCAAATCCGTAAAGCTCCGCACACCGTTTTGAACAGATTGCTGCAATGGGTTCATCACTCTCTGAAACCAATTTTGCTGCAGTTGCAGTATTTTCATGTGGAATAGCAGTAAGATTATTTTTAGAAATAAATGCTGAACATTGCCATAATGCCTGAGGATGCGAATAAACAGCTTTTATGTCAGAAAGGCTAGTCCCTTTTTTTGCTGCAAGACAATGTGAAATTTCAAGCCTCACTACCTTTACTATGTAAAAATTATATTTCTTCATTAAATCGTATGTCTGAGCAACTGAGCCTGTTGTTGAATTTTGAATTGGCAATATACCAAAATCAACCTCACTATTTTCAACTGCCTTAAATACATCTTCAAACTCGTGATAAAAATTAATTTCACTTTTATCAAAGAGTATTTTTGCCGCCATTTCCGAATTGGAACCATATGTTCCTTGACATCCAACTTTTCTAGGCTGAGTTAAATCAAGAGTCAAGGGTTTCATAAAAACATCATTATCTAACAGCTTTTCCTGTTGTATGCATTTGCTAATATCCATTATATTATAGAATAAAGCAACTGCACCATTAGAAAGATTTTTAGGAACATTCTTCTTTATATTATTTATAATGTCCTGTTCCCTGTTCCCTTGAAAAACAGGAAGAGAGTTTTCAATTTTATACTGGGCAACCTTTTCACATAAACCCATTCGCTCTACAAACAGGTTCAAAATCTCCCTATCAACCTTATCAATTTCATTTCTTAATTCCTGTAAATTCATTTTATTCTCCTTAGCGTAATGAAATCTTATTTTAGTTCAACAATTGTAACACCATCTTCACCTTCACCGTAAACACCATATCTGAATGATTTAACAGATGGCATTTCTTTTAAACGCTTTTGAATTGCAGATCGTAAAACCCCAGTTCCTTTCCCATGTATAATTGTCACTGTTCCGATATTGGACATAACAGCGTTATCTATAAACGATTCAAGCTGATGTATTCCCTCGTCGGACGAACAGCCCCTTATATCCAATTCTAACATGGCACTACGGTCAACCTTACTTTTTACATTCATGGTTGGTGATATAGGTTTATTTTTAAATGTTACCTTTTCATTTTCCAATAATCGCAACTTATTAATATCAACCTTTGTTCTTATTACTCCAACCTGAACTAAAACTGTGTCACCATCTGATATACTTGTTACGACACCTTTCTTGTCAATATCAGTAATCAGTACACTATCTCCTTTTTTCAGTGGTCGAGGAAGCTTATAATTTATATTAATTTTCTCTTCAACAGGATTAGCTATGTCATACATTTTATTAAAGACATTCTTACTTCTAGATTTTGCTCCTGATACCATTTGTGAAAAGTTATCCTTATCCTTTTCTTTTCTGAGTTTATCAAGCTCATCAATAATTTCATTAGATTTTGCCTTTGTATCCTCAATTATACTCATTGCAGTTATTCTTGCGCGTTCTAATTCTTTTTCCTTTTTATATTTTAAATCATCGAGCTCTTTTCTTAATTCCTCAACCTTTTGAATATGCTCTACTTTTAATTTACTAATCTCTTCATTCTGTTTTTCTAATTCAATTCTGGAATTTTCCAACTGTTCAATTACATTTTCAAATCTCTTATTCTCTACACTTACTATGCTTTGTGCATATTCTATAACATCTTTGGGCATACCAAGACTGGACGATATTGCAAAAGCATTTGATTTACCAGGTGAACCAATAATTAAGCGATAAGTAGGCTGTAATGTTTCAATATTAAATTCAAATGATGCATTCTCAACATCCTGACTTTCTACCGCATACATTTTTAACTCCTGATAATGGGTTGTTACCATAAGCTTTGCATTTTTGGACTTAAGCTTTTCTATAATGGCAATAGCCAATGCTGCACCCTCAACAGGGTCCGTTCCAGAACCTAATTCATCTAATAGAATTAAAGAATTTTCATCAGCAAGGTCTATTATCTCTATTACCTTGTTTGTATGTGATGAAAAGGTGGATAAATTATGTTCTATACTTTGGTTATCCCCTATATCTGCAAGAATATTATTAAATATTGACACCTTACTGCCATCTGATACAGGAATAAGTAAACCACACATTGTCATTAAAGTCAATAATCCGGCTGTTTTTAAAGCAACAGTCTTACCACCTGTATTGGGACCAGTGATAATCAGCACTTGATAATCCTCTCCAAGTGAAATATCAATCGGAACTACTCTTTCTTTATCAATCAGAGGGTGCCTTGCCTTTTTAAGTGATATTACACCATCATCAGAAATAATAGGTGTTGTTGCTTTCATTTTAGCAGCTAAATTTGACTTAGCAAAGTATAGATTTAATTCAACACAAATATTATAATTATCAATGATTGTATCAGCTGACTTACCACATTCAGCACATAACTCCGTTATTATTCTGTCAATCTCCTCTTGTTCCTTACTTTCAAGAAGCCTAATATCATTATTTGCCTCAACAATTGATATAGGCTCGATAAAATATGTTTGTCCACTTGAAGATGTACCATGTATCAGACCCTGAACATCACCTCTATGCTCTGCCTTAACAGGCAACACATATCTACCATCACGAATTGTTACAATCGCTTCTTGCAGATATTTTTGAATAGTGGTCGAGCGAGTCATTTTATCAAGGATTTCACGAACTCTCATGCCAGCCTGATACTTTTTTCTTCTTATTGAAGCAAGCTCTGAGCTAGCTGAATCTGCTATTTCATCCTCTGATACAATTGATGTTTCAATTCTACTCTGAAGATATTCATTTGGCATAAGCCTTGTAAAAAGATAACTTAATTCAGTTTCAATATTGGTACAGTGCTTATACCAATCACTAAGAATTTTTATCTGACTAAGTATCCTGCCAATTTCAATAAGCTCCTTCAAAGAAAGTCTTGCTCCTGATTTTGCTCTCATAAGCGAATTAGACACATCCTTAAAATCTGTAAAAGGAGGTGTTCCAAACTTTACGCTTAATTCAAATGCCTGACTAGTTTTTTTTATCTCATTATTTACTTCAAAAATATCAAAAGACGGCTCTATTTCCAGAGCCATTTGTTTTGTTTTTTCATTAGATGCCTCATTAGCAAGCATCTCAAGAATTTTATCAAGTTCTAATGTTTTGTAATACTTATTCATATCCCTTACCTTATACTTTAATTAAGTAATTTTTATACAATTGATTTATAAAAATTAAGTGTATTGAAGTTTTTTTCAAGATGTATTATAACATATTGTTCTGTTACATCTGAAAGTAGCCTTTGAGATTCCTTAGATAGCTTAAAATTATAAAGCTTGTTATATTCCGACAAAATAATATGCCTTAATGCACACAAGACTGATGGTGATATTTTTTTTATAACACCATCAGTATTTACACTATAACATTGTTCACATAAAATTATACCATCATGTATAATAAAATAAGCACCTTCATTTACATATTCAGAGCAATTACTACATGTAAATACATTTGGCATAAGACCTATTTCTGACATGAATCTGACTTCAAATATACTTTTTAACAACTCCAATGGACGCTTTCCATTAGAAATGAAATAAAGTGTATTAAGAAAAAGCTTTAATATATTCCCTTCGTACCCGTCACTACCTATAACATATAAAACCAACTCTGAAAGGTATGATGCAAGCGATATCTTTTGTAGGTCTGTCCGCAGGCTATAAAATATATTTATAGGCTCTGCAGAATTAATATAATACATATCCTTTCTCTTTTTCAAGCAAAACTTTGAATATGCAAAAAGCTGGGTCGAAGCACAGTTCTTACTGTTTATTTTTTTACATCCTTTAACACTAATTTCAATGACTCCAAGATTTTCTGTTAAGACATCAATAAACTTGCTTGTTTCCCCCACTGTGCGTTCTCTGATCACTATTCCCTTGACGGTTATCAGCATTTATCATTCCACTCTCACTATCATTATATCCATAAAGACTTAAACCTTTATAAGAAAGGTAATCTTCAATTTTACCACTCATCTCAAAATCCTTCCACTTATCTCTTTTCATGACAAAACCTCCTCTGTAATTTTACTATGCAATAGTTCATTAATGTACAATAAAATTATCCCCGATTTAGTTTGTGTTATGAAATGAAATGAATGGAATTACTTATCTGAAAATCCCAGACTTCGTATAATTGATTCACGATTTCTCCAATTTTCTTTAACCTTTACCCATAATTTTAAATTTATTTTTATTTGAAAAAAATCCTCAAGGCTCATTCTTGCTTTTGTACCAACTTCCTTTAACATACTTCCATTTTTACCAATTATAATACCCTTATGGGAGTCTCGCTCACAATATATAACTGCTGAAATATCAAGCAAGTCCTTATTTTTTCGTTCATCCATTCTTTCAATTGCTACAGCAATTCCATGTGGAACCTCATCATTAAGTAAATTCAAAAGCTTTTCTCTTATTATTTCCGAAGCAATAACCTTTTCTGGCTGGTCAGTAATCATATCTGCTGGAAAAAACAGAGGGCTTTCCATTGCTAACTTTTTTGCCTCTTCTATTACAATATCAATGCCGTCTTTGTTTTTGGCGCTAATTGGTATTACTGATTTAAAATTATATTTCTCAGCAAGCTCTGATATTAATTTTGCAATTTCAGCTTTATCATCTATCTTATCTATTTTGTTCAAAACAAGAATAACAGGTATTTTAGATTTATCAAGCATTTCAAGCATTTCAGTTTCCTGTTCATTAATTCTTTTAAGACAATCAACAACAAAAATTATAGCATCAATATCAGTTACTGACTCCTTTACCACATTCATCATATGTTTACTTAGCTTTGTTTTAGCTTTATGAAGTCCCGGCGTGTCAATGAAGATAAGCTGTGTATCATCTTGTGTCAGAATTCCTGTTATTCTGGTTCTTGTTGTCTGCGGCTTACTGCTTACTGAGGCAATTTTCTCACCTATAATAGAATTTAATAATGTTGATTTACCCGCATTAGTTTTTCCTGCAATTGTTATAAATACTGTTTTAGTCATCCTCCGATTATTCCTTTTCTATTAGTAATCTAAACTTTACGAAATAAAGCTTGTTTCTCTGGATATTCCCAATTTTTCTAAAATGGACTCTTCCTTTTCACGCATAATTCTTTCATCCAGCTTACTTTTTTCATGGTCATATCCCAATAAATGCAACATTGAATGTACTGTTAAAAATCCGATTTCTCTCTCAAGTGAATGTGCATACATATTTGCCTGCTTAACCGCTGTTTCTAAAGATATTACAATATCACCAAGCATAACAATTCCTGTATCATCATTAGATTCATCTTTTCTATTAACCATTAATGGAAAGGATAATACATCTGTTGTTCTATTAATATTTCTATATATCCTGTTTAATTTTTTTATTTCATTATTACTAACAAAGGAAACACTTACCTCAGCATCTTGCTCAAAATTTTCAGTTGTTAATACTGCTTGACAACAACGCCTTATCAAAAGCCTTATTCCAACTGGTAATTTTACTTCTGATTGATTATTTTTTATATAAACTTTTAGCTTAGGCATTATTCTCTTCCTTTCTCTTGATATTTTTCATATGCTTTAATAATATCCTGAACAAGTTTATGTCTTACAACATCTTTATCATCAAATTTCTGAATATATATATCTTCTATATCATTAAGAATCTTCAGAGCCTCTATCAAGCCAGAGCGTTTTGCATTTGGCAAATCAATCTGAGTAATATCCCCTGTTATGACCATTTTACTGCCATTACCCAATCTTGTCAAAAACATTTTAATCTGCTCAGATGTTGTATTTTGTGCTTCATCAAGTATAATAAATGCATCATCAAGTGTTCTACCTCTCATGTATGCAAGTGGTGCAACCTCAATAGTGCCCTTTTCCATATGCTTTTGAAAAATTTCTGCACCTAGCATATCAAATAATGCATCATATAATGGTCTTAAGTATGGGTCAACCTTATCCTGTAAATCTCCAGGCAAAAAACCTAGCTTTTCACCCGCCTCAACAGCAGGACGGGTTAATATTATTTTGTTAATTTCATGCGCTTTAAAAGCCTTGACAGCCATTGCAACTGCAAGATATGTTTTTCCAGTACCTGCAGGTCCAATACCAAAAACTATTGTGTTTTTTGCAATGGCATCTATATATCTTTTTTGGCCCAATGTTTTAGGTCTTATCAACTTTCCATTAGTCGTAAAGCAGATTCCACCGCTGGCTAAATCCTTTATACATTTACTCAAATCTTCATTTACTATTGATGAAACATAACGCACTGTTTGATTTGTAATTCTTTCACCATTATTAATAATGGTTAAAAGAGCCTCAAGTGATTTAATAGTTTTATCGACATTAACTTCGTCACCTGAAACCTTAATATCAGTTCCCCTGCTTAAAATTACAACATTATTTAATTTTTGAAGTATGTCTATGTTTTCATCAAAATCTCCAAATAAGGAAGATGCTTGTTCTGTACTTTCAACAGTAATAGTTTTCTCAATCATTAAAACACTCTTTCTTATTTAAATAATTTTTAAATTTAATACATTTTAATTATAACATATATAATACAATTTTAAAAGTAGTATTTTATTTTTTCATTAAAATTTCACTTTTTTTCCCTATCTCACCCTCTAATGTATAAATAACTTCATACTTTATTTTTCCTTCCTCATTTATTTTATTGATTTCTTTATTTATTATTTTCACATTTGAATAAAAATTCTCCTCATGCATAGTAATTTTCTTATGTATTAATTCTTCTGCTTCTTCCGTAGTATATGTAATTATGTTTTTGGTGTAGGGGGTATATGTGCTATGTATGATTCCAATGGGTAATCTTTTACCTGCTATCATAAAGTAACATATATCCTCATTGTAGTCATATTCATCCAAATCAATTTTACCTATATTTAATGGTATTTTAAATGTAAAAAAATCGAGGGATTTTCTTGAAATTTCCCCTTCAGATATTCGTTTTTCCTCTTCATATGCTTGTTCAAAAATCATTTTCTCTTCATATTCGCCTATTATTTCACCAATTGCATTAACTGTCAATATATTTCCTTTTGAATCGGTGTATATTCCGCTTATTAAAACATCTCCTACCCTTACCCCATCTCCAACTATATAATTCAAACTTCCATTATAAACCTTAACAGATTTGATTTGTGCATTTTTTGTTGAAATTATATTGCTTGGTAAATTGGATTTTATCATTTCAGGTTGTTCTACCATTTCATCAACATCTACAACAATTCTATTACCTGAACGCCTTATACCCACCCATGCCAGTTCATCAATACTAATCTTTAGCTTTTTCTCACATAACGCAAAATTAATATTCGGAATAAATGTACCCTTTGATATTCCTATGTCATTTAATGTGCTTATTATCTGTTCTTCAGAAATTTTATTGTTACCTGTAACTTCAATTGTAATTGCTACATTAGAAATATAAACAATGAACATAATAGCTACTAATGCACCAATTATAATTCCAAATCTGTATTTATATCGTTTAACCTTAAATATTGCACCCTTTCTATCTTCTATATGTAATTCAATATTATATTTTTTTGCTAACTCCTGTAATTCCTTTAAGCTTGACGAATATATCTCTCCATAATATTCATCATTTTTACATTCCTGTGCAGTACATATAATCCTGCTTTCCCTTATAGCGTTTATAAAAGAATATAATTTTATTCCGTTCGCTCTGAATCTTATAACACCTCTGATATTGTCAAACATACCGTTCCTCACTTTTTATTAATTAGTTCTATTGATTCTATAATACCTTTGACTATAATTCCTTCCGTATTATAGTCGTCTATCTGCAGCTTTTGTCCCCATACCTGAACTGTCATATTTCTGGTTTTAACTTTTAAGAATATATCATTATATTCAATTATTTTTTTACAATTTTCTATTATAACTTCCTTATTGTCTGTAATTTGAATTATCGTATTGAAATATAAAAGGCTTTGCCCTTTCTCTATAATCTTATTATTCAAGCTTTATCACCCCATAATATTATATTTAGGTTAATCTATGAATAGAATTATAAAAAGATTGCAATATAAAACGGGAGGAAACAAGTGAGTCGCAAAATAACTGAATTGTTTAAAACCTATACACTACTCTTTTGTATTATTGTTTTAGCATTTGCTAGTATTCAATTTACTGATGATATTAAAGTAGCTGCATCTGTTTCCATTAAAAACTGTTTGACATTAATCATTCCGTCAATGTATGGTTTTATGATTATTGCATGCTTTGTATTAAAATCCAACCTTCATACTATTATGGGTAAGCCTTTTAATTTAATTGCAAAATATCTTTTCAGGATTTCATCAGATGAGTTTTCTATATTCTTGATAAGTATTTTTTCAGGCTATCCTGTTGGTGTTAAGATAATTTATGAATTAGAATCAAATGGTTTAATATCAAAAAAACGTGCTGAAAACCTTTCTTGTTATTGTTATTCAAGTGGTCCAGCTTTTATAGTCGGAACGGTTGCAACAAAACTATATAGAAGCATTGAAGTCGGAATGATAATTTTTTTATCAATAATTATTTCAAATATCATTACAGGCATTGTAATTGCTTTATTAACCAAAGAAAGAATATACGATTCAAACAAGAAAAATCCTAAACTTAATCTGGGTATGGATACTTTTGTAAATTCAGTTCAAACAGCTGCAAAATCTCTATTTGAAGTATGTATCATGGTGCTTATGTTTTCAATATTCTATACAATAATATTTAAATTCGGCATCATAACCTTTATTGCAGAAAACATAAGTAGACTATTTAATATAAATACTGACACATCACAACAAATAGTTGCTTCATTTTTTGAAATAAGTAATATTAGCTTTTTTGAACAAAATAATTATCTCAATCTTCCTGTTATTACAGGACTATTATCCTTTGGCGGCATATGTGTTATAATTCAGATTATCGCTATCAGTCGAGGAAAAGTAAATATAAAAAAATTTCTACTTGCAAGAATTTTTTCGTCAATTAATGCCGCAATTATATGTAAAGTTCTTACTAATTATATTTTTAAAAATATTGCAATCAATACTTTTTATGATGCTCAGGTTAAATCAACTGAGTATTCAATCATTCCTTCTTTAGCACTTTTATTAATGACCATTATTTTACTTTTAAAAAATGACTAGACAAACCAATTTTAAAGTGTTATAATAAATTTAAAATACAACTTTTAGACAAAGGGGCGAAAAATATGGCTATCTTCAATAAACCAGTCAAACTTTTTAGTAAAGATATCCCACCTAAATGTGAATATTGCCTGTATGGAGTGAAATCAAGAGAAGGAAATAAAATACTCTGTGAAAAGCGTGGAGTTGTTGAAATGGATTATTCCTGTAGCAAATATGTCTATTCACCTTTAAAAAGAATCCCTGTTAAACAACTAAACATACACGGTGCATTTGATGATGATATTGAGGAAGAAACTGCCCTTGAAGACCTTCCTAAAAAATAAGCTTTTGCTTTGCAAAATTATACCTTCCTTATATTTGTTTTATATAAATTTTACATAATGATAATGGCGAAACAGCTTGTATTTAACTGTTTCGCCTTTTTTATATCTAATGCTCTAGAAAAATTAAAATATTTTTATAACTGGTATATAAAATGTTGATTTATGATGAAAATAAGTGTATAATAAATTAGTTTAAAATGAATTTTACTTGGAGGTAAAAAATGAGTAAAGGCTTTCCTCACCTAATTGATTTAAATGATTATCCAATTTCATGGTGGAACAAAATTATTAAGTTAGGACATGATATCAAAAATAATCCTCAGGATTACTTAGATGTATGTAAAGGGAAAATAATGGCTACTCTGTTTTATGAACCATCAACAAGAACACAAATGTCATTCCAAACCGCTATGATTAGACTTGGTGGAAGCATTATAGGCTTTGATAACCCATCAACCTCTTCTGTTTTCAAAGGAGAAAATCTAAAGGATACCACTAAAGTTATCAGTAGCTATTCCGATATCTTGATTATTCGTCACCCAAACGAAGGAGCTGCTAAAGCAGCATCTTTAACAAGTGATTGTCCTGTTATTAATGCAGGTGATGGAGGGCATTTACATCCCACTCAGACTTTAACCGATTTACTAACACTTAAAGAGGAAAAATGCAGGCTCGATAACCTTGTAATTGGATTATGTGGAGATTTAAAAAATGGCAGGACAGTTCATTCGCTTTGTAAAGCACTGTCATGCTATCCTAATAATCACTTTGTATTAATCTCTACAGAAGATTTAAAACTTCCAGCATATGTCAAAGATGTTCTTACCGTTAATAATTGCAAATTCACAGAGGTTTCTTCACTTGAAGAAAGTCTTCCAAGTTTAGATGTTTTATATATGACAAGAATTCAAAAAGAACGCTTTGCCTCTGAGGAAGAATATTTAGCCGAGAAGGATACATATATACTTGATAGAAAGAAAATGCTACGCGCTCCTAAGGATATGATTATTCTTCATCCATTGCCTAGAGTTGAGGAAATTGCCATTGAAGTTGATGATGATAAGAGAGCATTATATTTTAAACAGGCTGAATATGGTGTTTATATCAGAATGGCGTTGATTTTAACAATTCTTAATTCAAAAACAATTTTCCCAAACTTAGTCGGACAACCATATTTAGGTGTTGCATGCTCTAATCCTAAATGTATTACAAATTATGAGCACTATCTTCCTAAAAGCTTTCGCGGTATAGGAGATATTGTCGAATGCGAATACTGTGATGAAAGAGTTTTACTTAAATAAAATATCAGACCCTGTATTTTCATTAAGAAGATACAGGGTCTTTTATTTATAGTTATTTTATATCCGCTTTCCATAGGCCATGAAGATTACAATATTCAAAAGCTGCAATTGCTTTATCATCTACCAATGAAAAAGTAACTGATGGCTTTTCACCAGGTTTTAAACCCTTTCTCTGTCCACCCTTTTCTGTCTGTAAGTAAATCCATTGAATATAATGCTCATCTACCATTGGGTGTTCTACTGAACCAATTTCAACCTTAACTGTATTGCCATCAACTGTAACAACAGGGACATGTTTTTCCTGTGCAGCATCAACTGTATTAGGAACTAATTCCTCCATTTTTTCACCGCAGCATATCATTGGTACGCCAGCTTCCTGAATTAATCCTACAATGTTACCACAGTGGCTACAGATAAAAAACTTTTGATATGACATAACATCCTCTCCTTATCTACATAATAATATTATTTAAATAATATTATTAATATTATAACACAAATTTGTATATTGTCAATTAATATAGTGTTAATTCTACTAATTTAATATGCATTATATTTCTATTCATAAAATAATTTCATAACATTATTCTAACATCTGGCTTCGCATAATTTCAAGTAATTTTTTTTCACGCCTCGAAACCTGTACCTGCGTCATATTTAATGCCTTTGCTGTTTGTGTTTGCGTCTGACTCTTATAATATCGCAAATATAAAAGCATTCTATCCGTTTTATCCATTTTACTCATTACTTGCCTTAGGGATAGTATATCACCAATTTCTTCATCAGGAGCTTCTATTGGAATATCAATTTGTGATTCTCCTTCTTCATTAGTATCAGTCAATGATATAAGTGGCATTCCTGCTGATAATGCCTCTATTACTTCTGACTCAGTTGCATTGACTCTTTCACAAAGCTGACTAATAGTTGGCTCATATCCATACAGCTTAATAAAGCATTCTCTGTCCTTTGACAGCTTGACTGAAAGCTCTTTGACACTTCTGCTAACCTTTATTGCTCCTCCATCTCTGAACTGTCGTTTAATCTCACCTAAAATTACAGGCACTGCATAGGTCGAAAACTTTACTCCACGCTCAGCGTCAAAAGCCTTAATAGCTTTTAATAAACCAATGCATCCAGCGGAATAAAGGTCTTCATATTCAATTCCTCTGCCTCGAAAACGATTAGCACAAAGTCTAACCAATCCAAGATGCTCCTCAGCCTGAATTTTCATATTATTCATTCTAATCCCCACAAGAAGTTAGTTTTTTTCTCATAATTATGGTTGTTCCGCTATTAACCTTACTGCGTACTATTAGCTTGTCCATAAAGCTTTCCATAACAGCAAAACCTAGTCCTGCTCTTTCCTCATGTGCAGCTGTTGTGAAAAGCGGCTCCATTGCCTGTTTAATATCTGGTATGCCACAACCCTTATCTTTAATTTTTATGTACACCTCATTACCTTCGAGTATTCTCACACATATTTCTATGGTTCCAATTGTTCCTCTATATCCGTGAACAACACAGTTTGTAACTGCCTCAGAAACAGCTGTCCTGATATCCGCTATTTCATTAATTGTAGGGTCAAGTTGTGCAATAAATGCACTTACTGCTGTTCTGGCAAAGCCTTCATTTACAGACTTGCTCATGAATTGTATTTTCATTTCATTTAATATATTCAAAACCTTTTCCTCCTGAAATCAGTTTTTTATTGTCGCTAAACGGTCAATTCCCGATAATCTCATTACTTTAGTAATTTGCTGTGATGCTCCCTCAATTGTAACCTTGCCGTCCACTTCCTGCATCACCTTAAATCGCCCTATAATAAGACCTATTCCTGAGCTGTCCATAAAGCTTACCTGTGAAAAATTTAGTATTAACTCCTGTGGATGATTTTCAAGTATTGCAGAATCGATCTTTTCGCGTATACCTTTGGCTGAATGATGATCTATTTCACCTGATAAAATTGCAGTTATCTTTTCAGATCCCACTATCAGCTTTACTGACATTTTTATTACCTCCTGTAAATTATTAATTAATATTCTAGTACAAGTTGTTTGATTATTTTGTAGAATGTTGTAGGCATTTTAAAAATAATTATAGTTAATATTAATTACAATTCATAAATTATTCAATATTTTTTATCTGTAATCATGTATAATATTATTTATATTCACATTGTACGATTTTTTTTAGACTTAAGTAATGTTTAGGGGGATTTTTATGCTTAAAAAAGTATTGGCTGCTACTGTATCAATTATTTTATTTATATCATGTTTTAGTATCAGCTCCGTTGCAAATTCAAAGAGCGATTTAAGCTACCGAAAACTTGTTAGATATGTTGTAACCGATGGTTCAACTTCTGATGGATGGACATACGGAACTAATCTTGAAATTGTAAACAGTGGATTGCCTATTGACCAAAATGTTAAATATAACAACAAACCGTCACTTAGGGTTAATGTTACAGGCTCGTCATCATGGTGGGAATCCATGTTAACTGTACGTGGCTGGTGTTCGCATGACTTTTCACAATACGAAGAAAATGGATATATAGAATTTAATATTATTGGTGATAAAGGCGGAGAAACATTTAATATCGGATTAAAGGATAATAATTTTTCAAGAATTGGCAAACAAGAAGAATCATCATACCTACCGATTACTAATTACATAACAGTTTCTCCAAACTGGCAGAAGGTTAAAATTCCATTAAAAGACTTTACCACTAAAAATCCATACCTTGATTTAAAATATATAACTTGTGTACTTATAAGTGGAAGTGGTAATTCACCTCAAAAGTTTTGGATTAATGAGTTAATAATTGATTCACCAGATTTAGAAAAATCCTATCCTGAAATAAAGGTCAATCAGATAGGATTCGTTCAAAAATCTAATAAATATGCATTAGTATCCGGTTTTAAAGAAGAGCTTACTGCTGATGTTGGTACTACCTTTCATGTCATAAATTCAGATACAAAAAAAATTACATATAGTGGAAAGCTTACTCTTGTTTCTGAATTCGATGAAAGAGATTCTGGTGAAAAGGTATTGAAGGCTGACTTTACTGAGCTTGAAACTAAAGGAAGATATTACATAGCTGTTGATGCTGAAGGTATTGAAAATTCTGTGAATTTTACAATAGGAAATGATGCTTACGATAGTATGATTGTGGACTTGCTTCGATTCTTTTATTTTCAGCGTCAGGGAGATTTGGATGCCCAATATGCTGGAATTTTTGCTAGAAATGATGCTACTCCAGGTGATTATCAGGCAAGCTTTCGTACTAACTCTGAAAAAACTATCAATGTTTCAAAGGGGTGGTATGATGCTGGAGATTTAGGTAAGTATGTAAATGTTGGTAGTATTGCAGTATCTGATTTACTATGGACTTATGAAAGATTTCCTGAGCAATTCTTTGATGGACAATCAAATATTCCTGAGAGTGGAAATGGTATTCCGGATATTTTAGATGAGGCAAGATGGGAAATTGAATGGATCTTAAAAATGCAGGATAGCGAAAGCGGAGGCTTTTATCCAAGAGTTCAAGGTGATGGCAATACACGCATAATTCACGATAATATGGGTTGCACAACTGATGATACAGCCTGTGCTGCAGCAGCTCTTGCAGAGGCTTATATTGTGTATAAGAATTTTGACTTAGAATTTGCAAAAACTTGTCTTAATGCTGCAAAAAAGGCTTGGATATACCTTGAACAAAATCCCAACAATATTGTTGCCAGTGATGTTTATAAAGTTAGCGATGACTCGATGGATAGATTATGGGCATCAGCTGCCTTGTTCAGAGCAACTAGAGATGAAATTTATCATAACTACTTCAAGAAAAACTACATATATATGAAAGCATATTTTGAATCCTCCTATGCTTATGCTAATATCTGGGGTAGAATGTATTTTACAGCATTCCTTGATTACTTAAAGGCTGATAATACTGATAAACAAATAGTTGAGTGGATTAGCGTAGAATACGATAAATGGCTAAACATAATTGTCAATAGATGGAATAATAATGCGTGGGGCAATACACTGCATCAAGGCAACTACTATTGGGGAGTTAATAATCAAATTGTAAGTATTCCTATGGGGGCAATTTTAGCATCAGAGCTTCTTAATAAGCCAACTGATACCGTTAAGGCATTCTCTGTTTCAACACTTTCATGGGTGCTTGGATCAAATCCTCTATGTAAAAGCTTTGTTACTGGGCAAGGTGAAAACTCAATTTCTACAATTTATAGTACAATTTACAGTAATGACAATATCCCTGAAGTACCTCCAGGATATATGCCAGGTGGTCCAAATGCCTCAAATGCTAGAGGAATTTCAAACTTTGCTGCAAAATGCTATAATGAAAATGATAACGACTGGGTTACAAATGAACATACTGTTTACATGAACTCTCCCTTACTATTCCTGACAGCATATGTCCAAAGTCTTGGAATGGACGATTCTACACCTGTTTTAGGAGATGTTAATTCAGATGATATTGTGAATATTGATGATATTACAGCTCTTAAAAAATATATTCTTGGTAACAAGGAAAATATAATTTATCATAATTCTGACCTAAATTCAGATAACAAAATCAATTCTATTGATCTTTTTATATTAAAGAAATTAATTATTGAAAAAAAATAATCCTATAAATAATATTCGCTCAAAAATCACATAAGTGAAATTTGAGCGAATAAAAATTATATTTAAATAAAGACATAATAATTTCATATAATCTTCAATACATTATGTAACGAATGTCGAAAAAGCTTTGTAAACAAAAAGGACATAAATATTAAACAAAAAATCAATTGTATTTTTGTATAATATTTGCTATAATTATCTTAAATGGCAGTATAGTATAATCGAGGTGTATTATGTTTTTATTTAAGGGAAAAGAATTTGTGAAAATTGAACCGGATAAATTTATAGAAGATATGAATCTCACATGCGATATATATTATAGATATAAAGATGAACTATTTCTAGTTATTAACAGGCCCATTATTACAGTTGAAACAATTAATAAAATAAAAAAATTAGATGCAACCTATGATGGAATATACATAGAAAGTAAGTACCTTAATCATGTGTTAAAAGAATTTTATCAGCGCAAAACAGATGAAAATTATGCTATTTTAGATTCATATTATGAAAATATCAGTTTAAAATCACAAGAAATAATGGAAAGCGTAGAATATACTAGCACTATTCCTATGAAAATTACAGAAGAGCTTTCCGAAGAAATTTGTGAAATGGTTATTAATATTTCAGCAGCATCTATTATTCAACTTATTAATAATGTTCGCAAAGCGGATGAATATTTATTTATGCATGGTACTAATGTCGGAATTATTAATGGACTTATTGGAAAATGGATAAATCTTGATAAGGAAGATATTGCAAGACTGGTGAAATTAGGGCTTCTCCATGATGTCGGAAAATTTAAAGTTCCTCCGCAAATACTTTATAAACCCGCAAAGCTTACCGAACAGGAATTTGAAGTAATTAAACTCCACCCCGTTTTTTCTTATGAAATTGCAAAAAGGTCTAACGAAAAAGATGCTGATGTTTTAAATGGCATCAGAAGTCATCATGAAAAAATTAACGGAACAGGTTATCCTGATAGATTAAAAAATGATGAGATACCTCTTTTCGGAAGAATAACCACAATTTCTGATATATATGATGCTATGATTTCTAAGCGTGTATATAAGGACGCTCACTCACCATTTGAGGTATTAGATGAGTTTTCACAAGGACGATTCTCCAATCTTGATTTGAATATTGTAAATGTATTCCTTGATAATATGCCAATTGAACTTATTGGCAAGCCTGTTCTGCTCTCAGATGGTTCAATTGGTAAAATACTGTATATTAACTCAGCTAATTTTATGTACCCTATAGTTGAAACTAATGGAGAAATCGTCCTTACTAATGAAAAGCTAAAATGTGTCGCAATGTATAACGTATAACTTTAAACTATGAACAAAAATGGAGTGATACTTATTTAAAGTATCACTCCAAAATATTTTTATTTTTGTGTTGGCTTTTTCACTAATAGTATCATCACAATTGCTACTGCAGCTGCAACGGAAGCTATCACGAACGCTGGGAACATTAATCTTATATCCTCTGTAGCAACATTTTTGTAATATCCCGCTATAAATGATGATGCAACTGCTCCTACACCAAAGCCTATTAAAACCATTCCATAATTAGTTGCCATGTACTTTGGTCCGAATAAATCAGATGTGAATGCTGGGAATGTGCTTAAAAATCCGCCATAGAAAAGTCCTATTAAACCTATCAGAACATAAATTAAATATCCTGTTGCAATGTTTACACAAAGAGATAAAACAGCTGTTCCACAAAGGAGCAACATTATTGTTCTCTTTCTTCCTAGCCTATCTGATACCCAACCCCAAAATAGTCGACCAAATGAATTAAACATAGAAATAACTAAAACACCAACAGTTGCAGTTGATTCCATTTGTTTTGCTATTGCTATAGGCTTTGCAAAGCCTATCATCATTAATCCACCCATACATGCAAGCATAAGTGCAAATGTTACCATATAAAATTGAGGCATTTTTAAAACTTGACTTGGTGAGTAGTCATAAGTTGAATTGATTGAACCTGCTGCTGGCGGAGTATACCCTTCAGGAATATAATCCTTTGGTGGGTTTTTAATAAATATACCACCAACAGTACATACAACTGCAAAAACAATACTTAATACAGCAAATGTTTTTAGCTCACCTACACCAGTTCCACCAAATCCTTTGATTAATCTCTCAACAATTGGAGTAAATATTACTCCTCCAAAACCAAGTGCAGAAACTATTATTCCAGTTATTAATCCTCTTTTATCAGGATACCATTTTTGAGCACAGGCAATTGTTGTTGAGTATGTAAAGCCCATTCCAAGTCCACCCATTACTCCATATGTTACCCAGAGCAGATATGGTAAAGCTGCTGTTGTAAACGATGCACCTAAAAATCCTATTGCTAATATAATTCCACCAATGATAACAATTTTCCTGGAGCCATATTTATCCTGAAGTTTTCCTCCTATTGTGCTCCCGATTGAAAGTGTTGCAAGCAATAACGAAAAAGTCAATCCTGCTTTAGCATTGTCCCCATCAAATATTACATCAGAAATTCCATTTTGGAAAATACTCCAAATATATGCTATACCTAGACAAAGTTGTATTGCTATTGCAGCAATAACTGGCATGATTCGATTGTTTTTAATATTCATTTTATCCCCCAATATTT
>JAAYPV010000006.1 GCA_012519635.1 Clostridiales bacterium | reverse complement strand
ATTTCAATCCACGCTCCCGCGTAGGGAGCGACAGCAAAAATGTACAATAATTTGCACATTTTTTATTAATTTAGCTGGACAAATCAAAATTTGAATGCAGGTTTGTATTAAAATTTTAGGTAATTAACAAAAAATGTATATAAAATGCTGTTTTATATATTAAAAAGTGGTGCGAATATTCTAGGGGTTTTATGTAAGCTTTATATTCGCATTAAAAGATTAGAGGCCCTTCTACGTCGTAGCTTTTTTTAGCACCAATATGTTCGACTTTGCCTTTATAGTTATTTCCAAGAATATAAAATCTCAAGCTGTCCTTTTCTTTGTCAATAATCTCTTCAAGGATTGCTTTTATCTGACGATACTTTGCATTATCAACAACGCATTCAAATACTGAATTTTGCACTCTTTGTCCATAATTTACACATTGCTTTGCGACTTTTCTAAGTCTTTTTTTGCCTTCAGCACTTTCTGTTGAAACATCATAAGTTATTAAAACAAGCATATTCATCTACTTCCATAAAAATGGTGGATATTCGTCTATATCGCCTCTGATAGTTCTGGCTAACAGCATAGCCTGCACATATGGAACCATGCCCCACTCAACTTTTTCTTCGAGGAATGGGTGGGTGATTTTTTCCTGCTTTTTATTTTGCCAGCTTGTAATGAAAGTTTTTCGAGTTTCATCTGTCATTAATATAGCACCATTCTCTTTTTTTGTAAACCCATTAGGGTTTACTATTCTTTTATTAACTAAGGATAGAACAAATCTATCGGCAAAAACAGAACGAAATTCCTCCATTAAATCCAGTGCAAGAGAAGCTCTGCCAGGTCTATCTTTATGTAGAAAGCCTACATATGGATCTAAACCGACAGTTTCAAGTGCTGCAGCACAGGTATTTGTGAGCAGGGTATATGCAAAAGAAAGCATGGCGTTTACATTATCAAGGGGAGGGCGCTTGTTTCTTGTTTTGAAATAGAAATCCTCTTTTTGTTGAAGTATGAGATCATTAAATACTGAAAAGTAAATACTTGCAGCTTCGCCTTCAATTCCTCTGAGCTGTTCGGAGTTTGTGCAATCAGCAACTTGTTTTATGGAATTTTGTAAAAGCTGTGATTTATATTTCAATTTTTCTGAATCAAGCCTTAGTGAATAATCCCTTATGGCTCTTTCGATTACCGAACGGGAATTATATATTTTTCCGATTATAAAGTTTTTGGCAATAAGAGTGCTTTTGTAGTCATCATCGGAAATTCGGTATTGTTCTTTTCTGAGTGTAACATTTCCTTTTACAGTGCCGGTTACCCTTGCTAAAAATCTGCCACTTTGGCTTAAAAAGCATAATGAAATATTTTTATTAGCACAAGCACCCATGAGAGCGGGGCTCACACCAGTATATCCAAAGGTGACAATTCCTTCAAGGTTATGCAATGGTAGTCGTCCAACTTCTGTTTCATTATCCTTAATAACGACATTTTCGCCATCAAGGGATAAATATTTGTCGGGAGATGTTACATATAAAGTGTTAAGAAGCTTTTTTATGTTAAATCACCCTCCCTTATATTTTTAAAAATATATTCTTTTGCAGATTTGTTTTTGCACAATTTAGGAAGGCATAAATTTTTTAAAGAGCAGGCGTTGCAGCTTTTTGTCGGTTTAACCTTTGGAGTATGCCTTTTGTCATACATTTCATGCATTTCTTTAAATCTTGCTTTTACTTTATTTCTTAAATGCTCATTAATTTTAACAAGAGTTCTTCGTCGTGTTTCGCCATAAAATATTGAACCTTCTTCAATATTGCAGCAAAGCATTTCTTCTAAACACATAGCCTGTGCAGCAAGTTGTAAAATATCAATATCGCTATCTTTAGGCTCACCACGCTTGTACTCAACAGGAAAAACTTTAAATTTCCCATCTCTGCCGAAGATTTCTGTCCCATCATCATGTCTATGAAATTCAACGATATCACATACGCCGTTAACGCCAAGAGTTCTTGAGAAAATTGGCATGCCTCTTGAGATAATGATATCTCCGCGTTTTTCTGTTGAGTATTCGTCGTGGGCTTTTTTATGGAGGAGATGTCCTTCAATTGTACGAAAATTTTCATCCCATTGCATTTCGATATGTATTAAGGCCCATTGCCTTCTACAAAATTCAAAATGCTGTATACCAGAAAGACTTAAAAAGTCCTCTTCTTTGTATTGTGTCATATCATTCGTTTTAATGTAACTCCATTAGGAATTGCTTCTTCGTCGACATTTACAACATAGTCAGAATATGCTCTTGGAGCAATCACTCCATTCTTTTTAGTAATTTTGATTAAGTCGAACAGTTTATGTGCAGGACAGTTTCCTAATTCATTGTCATGCTTGAAAACAAAAAGTTCTCTGGTTGACATTTTACCTCTTGCAGCTGAGTGGTCAACTTCAAACATATTGACTATTGCCTCCCATAAAAGGGATAAATCGTCCTCATTAAAGCCAGTTACTTTTTGTGCAAGGTTGGCTGAAATAAAACCATCAGCACGATAAAGTGCATATGGAACGATATGTTTTCTTCCAATTTCAGTTTCCTTCTTTTTTGCATCTTCTTCAGTTGTAATTGCTACTCTAGTAATAGTAATTTCTTGTGGAATAATGGGGTCAATGCTCTTTGCAAAGCTAATCTGCACAGGACCTCTTACTTGTCCACAGTTAAGCTTTGATTTTACAAAAGTAGTCATAACAGCACCAAAAGCTCTTATATCATAGAAATTAGCACACATAAAATCCCTTAATTTATTGTCAATTTCGTCCTTTAAGGACTGTGCGTTTTTTTCCTCTACCCCGACTGAAACAAATGCTTCTCTATCGCTTCTGTTTAGAGGTACTCCATCTTTTATGTAAATTCTATATCCAGTACTATCCTCCTTTACAGCCTCAATGTAATTTCTGATTTTACGCTTTAAGCATACATCAGTTACAATTCCGTAGCCTGTTTCAGCATCAATTCTAGGCATATTTCCAGCATCGGGGTCACCGTTGGGGTTACCATTTTCAACATCAAACAGAATGGTAAATTCATATCTGTTTTTTATTACATCACTCATTTAATTTTCCTCCTCTTGATTTTTATTATTTTTATTTTCTGACATAACTATAATGTCGTCTATAATTTTATTTTTCTGATGATAATACCCTAAAATAAAAATGCCCTGTTCTTCTAATGAGAGATTTTTGGGGAAAGGTGAGTTATCAACATTTAAAATATCCATAATCTCCGCAATTCTTTTCTCGTTTGCATAACCGAATTCAGCCTTTGAAATATGGTGACCTGATAGCTTTAGTAATACAGGGAAAACACTTGCTGGATTAGCACATGCAGATGTAAAGTATCTATCCTTGATAGTTGTATTTAATTTAGATGAGCTTGCGTCCTTCTGTGTTTTCTCTAGAACTGCAAAAAGCCTGCCTAGAACATAGGCTTTATTATCACTTTTTTCATTTAAAGCCACTGCTAAAACCTCCTCATATTTTTTACTGTTTGCACATCTTGTAAGATATGCTTTAATAATTGATGCTTTATAATAGTTTATATCTTTTTCAGCACGAATTCTTATCATTACAGCGTTAAATAGCGCTGTCGGATATGGTGAGCCTGTGAGAATTGAGCGTAAAACGGAGCCAGCAAGTAATGGAGATGCTGATTTATCTGTAGAATTAGGTGATACAGTTTCGCTTAGCATTTTCCATATTGGGATGGAGGTTAATTCGTTATCAAATTGCTTTTGAATGGCCATATCCTGATAATGTCTTATAATTCTGTTGATAAAGACTCCAAAGCTATCTTTGATAAAAAACCGTACAGACAATCGTGCAGCGTTAGGGGATAGCCCTAAAACATAGAACTGAACATTTTCGTCTACTATTTGATCAGTAGTAATTTTTTGTCCATTTGCAATTTTTTCAAAAACGGATTTGATATTTTTAATAGCATAGTCATCACGAACATATTTTGGTTCGTCAACTTCAGTAGGTTCAATCATCATTGAGAAAAAATCTTGACAGTATTTACTTATTGTTTCTGCCCAAAAAACTATCGTAGCGTCACCTAGCGTCAGCTTATGAGAAATATCGGAAAGAAGGTTGTTTAAAGCTGTTCCATAGGCGAAACAGGCATATTCACTTACAGGTGAATTCAAGCCTTGACCACTGTTTTTTCCATATGATTCATAGGCGTTTGCATTAAAGGATACAAGTGAATTTCCAGTTGATTTTCCGCCTCTTATTCCTTTAAGTGATGGATGAAGCCTTGCAATGGGAAGTTTTTCTCCTGTTACTAAGCATTGCAGCATATTTTCACTTGAGCTGGTTTGTTTATAAAGTTCCCAAGCCTTTCTGATTTCGGGGTGTTTATGCACATATTCGTTGTTGTCGTTCAGTACAAAAATAAAATTAGCACCAGCATAAATATCGGTTAGATAATCTACAATAGCAGGGTGTTCATGAGCATTTTCAACATCCCAATTATCAAGAAAGGCAAGAACAGCCTTTGCCTCAACGCAATCAACATTATTCAGAATCTGATGGTGTAGCAGCTTAAATGCCTCAAAGCATTTTTTAGAACGCTCAGGTTTTCCTTTGTTATCAAAACCAAAAACATAACTAGAATTATCGCAAAGAAAGTTTGCTGTAATATTAACAGTTTTTTTAATCTGTTCAGGAACTGTCATACTTTGTGCAACCTGTTTTTTACCTTTGATGTCAGGGATTTTTAAAGGTATCAGATTTAAAAGCTCACCTTCTTTGGAAATGTTTAGCGCATAGGATACATTAGCTTTTCCATACCCCGATTTAGGAATTTCACTTTCCTCATCACTAGCAAGGATTTCATAGTACTTTACAAGTGCCTGTAAAAGCATTTTCTCACCTCACAATACTAATATTTTTTAAATCAACTACTCCGTTTATCATTTTTGCCCTAAAAAACATTGGCTGTATATTCTCTAAATCAGAGAATTCCATGTCATATAGCATAAATCCTAAGTCTCTTTCACCTTTTAAACTGCTTTCAGGGGCTTCACCCTCGATTATTTTGAATTTTGCAGGAAATTCTCTACAGCCCATATATGGTGCATGGAAGAATTGCCCTTTGCGCAATCGCCTTAACATAATGTTGTAATGTTTTTCCTCTGTTTCATCAGGTCCAGCTTTATCAGTAAGTTCAAAATGAGCTTCAATTACATATTTTACATTTTTTAAAATCATAGAAGCGCGTTGCTGGATGACATCTTTTGTGTTAATATAACTTTTTGCATTGGGCCTTCCGTTCATAAGTGCTTTTGCATCAGAGCCAAGCAATTTTGCACTTACCTCATTTCGTCTAATATTTGTGAACTCAGGTTCATTATAAACATAAATCTTATCTATAACATATTTAATTGCAGGCTTCCAGTAAATTGCCTCTAAAATCCCTCTTGCCGCTGAGGGAGTGATAATGTCATAGCTTACTCTTTCGACTTTGAACTCTGGGCGAGTAAAGAGGGCGTATTCGCCGGATATTTCTACCTTAAAACCGTATCCCATATTTTCACCTCCTTTAATACAATTTTGTGCGTTTATACGCAAATTCCTATTCCCATTTGAATATTTATTTTAATTCCTGTATCTAAGCTATAATTACTTATACTTCTTAAAACAGGAGTTTCAGATGTGACAAAATCTAACTTATTTGAATTAACTAAGGACTCATATTCTGTTTTATAAAGATTAATGGTATAGCCCTGTAGGGAGCGAAGAATACCTCCAAAATGCTCAGCATAGCGTAATTTTTCAATAAGTTTTTCAGCTTTATCATCAAATGGGATAATAACAGGGTAGGTATTATCTTCAATTAGCTTAAATTTTTCGGCAATTGTTTTAAAATTAAAATTAAACTGTGCGTCAGGGTTTCCTGATTTAAGTGATACACCCTCTTCAAGGCTTTTAACAATACCTTTTATATCGAGTCCATTTTCGCCCTCAAAAAAGTACAATCTCTCAAAATAATCCTTAATTGCTTGCGGTGAAGTTATATCATCATGCAAGTTATTGATTATATCAGTAACTTCAATAGGACGTTTAAAGGCATTTGGCTGATTGTTTTTAAACTCTGCTTCAGGTTCAAAAACATGAACTTCACCAACAATTAAATTGCCATCATTATCCCTCAGTTTGCCATCACGATTACAGCGCCCTGCAGATTGAATGATTGAATCAAGCCCTGCATTTGCTCGATAGACTATTGGAAAATCGACATCAACGCCTGCTTCAATCAATCTTGTTGATACAACCTTGCATGGCTTGCCAGTCCTCAGTAGTTCTTTGATTTTAGCGATTTTTTCTTTTCTATGCATAGGACACATTAATGTGGATAAATGGAATACATTTTCACCGTTTAGCATAGAAAAAAGCTTTAGTGCGTGCTTGCGGGTATTTACAATTACAAGTGCCTGATGCAGGCAATTGATTTCATTTGCTAAATCAGAGGTGTCAATAACTCCACGCTGAACAATTTTTGTTCGCTTGAAAATCTGATAAAGCTCATCAGTATTTTCGCATATTTCAGTAATATTAATTTCCTTTGGAAACATTTCTGTTAGGAAAGGCTGAGTTGCAGTGCATAGAACAGCTGAACATTTATAATTATAAACAAGCTCTGATATTGCTCTTATGCATGGAATTAGATACTCAGTGGGCAGCATTTGTGCCTCATCAAAAATAATTACACTGTTAGCGATATTATGTAGTTTTCTGCATCTAGAGGATTTATTGGCAAACAATGATTCAAAAAACTGAACATTAGTGGTTACAATTATCGGCATATCCCAATTTTCCGATGCAAGCTTTTTAATATTGTTGCAATCGTGTTCATTATTGCTAAAATCATAGTTTGAGTGATGTTCAAGCACCAGATTATCCCCAAAAATATCTGAAAATTCTTTTGCATTTTGCTCGATAATACTAGTATAGGGAATTACATATATAATTCTTCTCATGCCATTTCTAATAGCATGATTAAGTGCAAATGCCATTGATGACAGAGTTTTGCCACCACCTGTTGGTACAGTAAGAGAAAAAAGTCCTCTTTCGGAATTAGCTTTTTTTATGCATTTATTGAATATTTCTGTGCGCTTTTCATTGATTATACCTGTACTTCCTTTAAATTTTTCATACTTTTTATTTAAACTATCAAGCATTGATTTAAAATCATATTTTATAGTTCTGTTAGTTTTCCCATTTGTCATAAATTCTTCTGTGTTGAGAAAATCAGCATCAACCAGACATGAATATAACATTCGTATGAAGAAGGCAAATGTAAAACCAAATTTATTTAGGAGCTTTATTTTGGGTGGATTTGTAATTTTAAATTCCTGTGAAATTTCTTTTTTATATGCAATATATGTTTCATCAATTTCATTTTCAGACGACAGCCTTGAATAAAGGGTTCCTTCATGGTCAGCATCAAGCTTTGAGCCGATATCAAGCAGTCCTGAATGATGGCCTGTAATGCAGTATGCAGGAATTTTCCAGAATGGCCCACTATTAAATATTACTTTGGCACCTGCTGTTGAGTGGTCACATTTTTTTCCGCCATTTAATCGTCTTTGAAAAGCATCTGAATATTTTCCTAAATCGTGGAGAAGTCCACATAAATGACCATATTCGGCGTTATCAAATTCCTTTGCAAATCTTTCGGACATCTCTGCAGTTTGTGTTAAATGGTCAATTAATAGCTGTTCAGATTTATCTTCCTCACGAATACGGGCTAAATATTTCATTTATAATAACACCCTTTTCATAATTTATATAGAAAGATTAACAAAATTTTATTAAATTAGGTATATTATACTATATTTACTTATAATAATCAAGTAAAAATTTAACTATTACACAAGATAAATATTATTTTTAATAGTAATTAGTAGAACACATAAGGAAATAAACAGAAATCAGTCTGTTATATTTGATATAACCCAGTTAAAACTTAAATTTTTGCATATAATAAAATCGACCCAGATTTCTCTAGGTCGATTTTATTTAACTATAATAGAACCTCTTCAATTTTTTTAATTTCCTCTTCGGTAAAGTTGCTTTTGTAAATTGCTTTTGTGTTATCAATAATTTGCTGGGGTCTGCTTGCTCCAACAATAACTGAAGTAATTTTTCCATCACGCAAAATCCAAGACAGTGCCATTTGTGCAAGACTTTGCCCTCTGTTTTGAGCAATTTCATTAAGTTTTTTAAGTTTGCCTATCATTAAAGGATTTAAGGACTCTCCAATCCAAGTATTGCCTTTGCCTATTCTTGAATCACTAGGAATATCATTTAAATATTTATCGGTTAAAAGCCCCTGCTTGAGTGGAGAGAAAACAATTAAGCCAATTCCGTTTTCTTGTGCAGTTTCCTTTAAGCCATCGTCTTCAATCCACCTGTTTAGCATGGAATATTCAATTTGATTTATGATGAAAGGTGTTTTTAGCTCTTTGAATATTTTAGATATTTCGCTAGTTTGTTCAGAATTATAATTTGATATTCCAACATATAGAGCCTTTCCTTGGCGAACAGCATTATCAAGTGCAAGAGCAGTTTCCTCAAGGGGTGTATTTGGGTCAAAAACATGGTGATAAAAAATATCGACATAATCAAGCCTCATTCGCTTAAGGCTCTGGTCAAGGCTTGCAGTAAGGTATTTTCTTGAGCCGTTTCTGTCGCCATATGGCCCGGACCACATATTATATCCAGCCTTTGTGGAAATGCATAGCTCATCTCTGTATGCACGCATTCCGTTGTCTAGAATTTTTCCAAAGTTTTCTTCGGCAGCACCTGGAGATGGACCATAGTTGTTTGCCAAATCAAAATGTGTTATACCCAAATCAAAAGCAGTGTGAACCATTTTCTCCATATTTGAATATATATCATCATCTCCAAAATTATGCCACAAGCCAAGTGAAACAGCAGGCAATCTTAATCCTGATTTCCCACAAAAATTATAAATCATTTCGTCATATCTTTTTTCGTTGGCACAATACATATTTGCTCCTCCATTTTAATTTTAAACAATATACTATTATAAATACAATTATTATATGTCATGTGATATTTTCTGTCAAGTTTTAAGAGCATAAAATTAGTAATATTACTTGTCAAAATTGGTGTAAATTATACATTAATTAATAAAAAAATATATTTTAAAATTATCGTTGCTTTTTAGTAACATATGTGATAAAATGAATAATCATCTGGTAATATACTAAAGAAAAAATTGTGAAAGGTTGTGATGTTAGGGTTGGATAAAAAACTGTCATTATATGGCTTTAACAATCTGACTAAGACACTTAGCTTTAACATATATGATGTTTGCTATGCAAAAACTGAAAGGGAGCAAAGAGACTATATTGACTATATTGACGAACAGTATAATTCTGAAAGACTTACAAATATTTTATGTGATGTAACACAAATAATCGGAGCTACTGTTCTTAATATTTCAAAACAGGATTATGAGCCTCAGGGTGCTTCTGTAAATGTTTTAATTGCAGAAGGTAAGGTATCTCCTGAGAATATAGATGTATCCTGTAATCAAGGTAAAGTGTGCTTACCTGAGCATGAAACTATCCATGCACATTTAGATAAAAGCCATGTAACGGTCCATACCTTTCCTGAATCACACCCAGATAATGCAATATCAACCTTTCGTGTAGATATTGATGTTTCAACCTGTGGAGAGATTTCTCCACTTAATGCTTTAGATTATCTTATCGAAAGCTTTGATTCAGATATTATCACTATTGACTATCGTGTTCGTGGATTCACACGTGATGTTAGGGGAAAAAAGTATTATATAGACCATGATATTACTTCAATTCAGGATTATATTAAGGATGAAACATTACACAATTATGATGCAATAGATGTTAATGTATATCAATCAAATATATTTCATACAAAAATGCTTATTAAGGAAATTAAGCTGCAAAACTATTTGTTTAATACAGATGTTTATGAGCTTCCGCCAAAAGAAAGACTTGATATTACTAATAGCTTGAGACGAGAAATGATAGAGATTTTCAGTGGTACAAATGTCTATTGATGGGGGTGCTTTTCGGTGAAATTATCTCAAAATGATGCTCCTGTTATGGAGGCGATGAAAAACCATCTTTTAAATAGGGTTGTACCATTTGATGTACCTGGACATAAAGGTGGGCGTGGAAATCAGGAGCTTACTGAATTTTTAGGAGCACAATGTCTAAAGGCTGATGTAAACTCAATGAAACCACTGGATAATCTTTGTCATCCTGTATCAGTTATAAAGGATGCTGAGGCACTTGCTGCTGAGGCATTCGGAGCAAAGCATGCCTTTTTTATTGTGAATGGTACGACAGGCTCTGTTCAGGCTATGATTATGGCTGCCTGTAAGGCGGGCGACAAAATAATAATGCCTCGTAATGTCCATAGGAGTGCCATTAATGCTCTGGTTATCTGTGGCTCCATACCTGTTTATGTAAATCCGGGAGTAAATAAGGAATTGGGTATACCTCTTGGAATGTCCGTAAGAGATGTTGAGGAGGCTATCAGGAATAACCCGGATGCAAAGGCAGTGCTTGTAAACAATCCTACCTATTATGGAATTTGTTCGGATTTAAAGGCAATTGTTGAGCTTGCACATAAAAATAACATGTTAGTACTTGTTGACGAGGCACATGGAACACATTTTTATTTTTCAGATTCGGCTCCTGTTTCTGCTATGTCTGCTGGGGCAGATATGGCAGCTGTAAGTATGCATAAAACAGGTGGCTCACTTACTCAAAGCTCATTGTTGTTATGTGGAGAAGGTATTAACTTTGACTATGTAAGGCAGATTATAAATCTTACTCAAACAACAAGTGGTTCATATTTGCTCATATCATCATTGGATATAGCAAGAAAAAATCTCTCATTAAATGGTAGGGAAATATTTGCAAAAACAGTACAGTTTGCTGAATATGCAAGGAATGAGATAAACAAAATCGGTGGCTATTATGCTTTCGGTGAGGAGCTAATTGATAAGGATGCTTTTTATGCATTTGATAAAACAAAGCTGTCTGTTCATACAAGGAATATAGGTCTTGCGGGAATTGAGGTCTATGATATTTTGCGTGATGAATATGGCATTCAGATAGAATTTGGAGATATAGGTAATATACTTGCTATTATTTCTGCTGGTGACAGGGCATTGGAGATTGAAAGGCTTATATCCTCACTTTCAGAGATTAAACGCCTATATAGCAAGGATAAAACTGGTATGTTTGACCATGAATATATTAACCCAAATGTGGTTTTGCCACCACAGGTTGCTTTTTACAGTAAAAGCAGGTCCATCCCGATTGAGGAAAGCAAGGGTGAAATTTGCGGTGAGTTTGTAATGTGTTATCCGCCGGGAATTCCAATTCTTGCACCTGGAGAGATGATTACTAATGAAATTATTAATTATATTTTATATGCTAAAGAAAAGGGCTGTATTCTTACGGGAACACAGGATATGCAGGTTAATAATATAAAAATAGTTGAACAATAGCTGCGAGAAAGGGGTGGATGTTGATGGATTTATGGTTTACAGAAAATCATACAAAGGATGTAAAATTATCACTTAGAGTTAATAAACAGCTTGTAAGTGTTCAGAGTGAATTTCAGCGAATAGATGTGTTTGAATCGGTTGAGTTCGGAAGGATATTAACGCTTGACGGCTATCTTATGGTAACTGAAAAGGATGAATACATTTATCATGAAATGATAGTGCATGTACCTATGGCTACGAATCCGAAAATCAGAAAGGTGCTTGTAATAGGAGCTGGTGATGGAGGAGCAATACGAGAGCTTGCACAATATAAAACAGTTGAAAAGATAGATATGGTTGAGATAGACAAGGCTGTTGTAGATGTCTGTAAGGAGTACTTGCCGCAAACAGCTTGCTGTCTTGAAGATGAAAGAGTAACAATTTATTATGAGGATGGCTTGCGTTTTGTAAGGGATAAGGTTGATGAATATGACTTGATAATTGTGGATTCAACCGACCCGTTTGGCGTTGGAGAGGGCTTATTTACTAAGGAGTTTTACGGCAATTGCTACAAGGCTTTGTCTGATGATGGCATACTTGTCAATCAAAATGAAAGCACTTTTTATGCCTCATATTCAAACTCAATGAAAAGGGCACATAGCAGAATTAAATCATTCTTTCCAATTGCACTGGTTTATCAGGCACATATTCCGACCTATCCATCAGGACACTGGCTTTTTGGTTTTGCCTCTAAAAAATATGACCCAAGAGCAGATTTACAGGATGAGTGGTGGAATAGTTTAGGGTTAAGAACAAGATATTATAATACTATACTTCATAGGGGATGCTTTGCAATACCAAATAATGTCAGAGATGAGTTGAGGGAAAATTGAATAAGAATATACACACTTTTATTGGCTGTGATAGCGAATATGATGAAAGCAAAATTGTTATTTTTGGTGCTCCGTTTGATAGCACAACATCTTATCGACCAGGAACAAGGTTTGCAAGCTCGGCGATAAGAAATGAGAGCTTTGGAATAGAAACATATAGTCCGTATTTTGATAAGGATTTGCTTGATACTAAGATTTTTGATTCAGGTGATTTAGAGCTTTGTTTTGGAAATACTCAAATAGTTTTGAATGCGATTGAAAGCCATACAGCAAAAATTTTAGAGGATAACAAATTGCCATTCATGATTGGCGGAGAGCATTTGGTTACATTGGGTGCTGTTAGGGCAGTATATAAAAAATATCCTGATTTGCATATTATACATTTTGATGCCCATGCGGATTTAAGGGATGATTATCTGGGGGAGAAATTTTCTCACGCAAGTGTTATCAGACGCTGTCATGATTTGGTTGGAGATAACAGGATATTTCAGTTTGGCATAAGAAGTGGTGACCGCGAAGAATTTGCGTGGGGTAAAAATCATGTGTACACAAATAAGTTTAACTTTGATGGTTTGTCCGATGTTGTAAAAAAACTAGGTGATGTGCCGGTATATTTTACTCTGGATTTGGATGTGCTTGACCCATCAATTTTCTGTGGTACAGGTACGCCTGAAGCTGATGGAGTATCGTTCAGGGAGTTGCTTATGGCAATAAAGGAAGTATCAGGGCTTAATATAGTAGGACTTGATATGAATGAATTATCACCTATTTATGACCAGAGTGGAGCATCTACCGCTTTGGCATGCAAATTAATGCGAGAAATATTATTATTAATATATAAATAACTTAGGAGGTTAAAAATGGGTAAAGCTTTAATAATTGGAGCAGGTGGCGTTTCAAGTGTTGTTGTGCACAAATGCTGTCAGAACAGTGATGTTTTTGAGGAGATTTGTATTGCAAGCAGAACTAAATCAAAATGTGATGCTTTAAAGGAAAAGCTTGACGGAGGTAAAACAAAAATCTCCACAGCTCAGGTTGATGCAGATAATATAGATGAGCTTATTGCATTGATTAACGACTTTAAGCCTGATATAGTGATAAATGTAGCACTTCCATATCAGGATTTAACTATAATGGACGCTTGTCTTGCAACAAAAACTCACTATCTTGATACAGCAAATTATGAGCCACCTGATACAGCTAAGTTTGAGTATAAGTGGCAGTGGGAATATAGAGAAAAATTTAAGGAGGCTGGAATCACTGCTGTTTTAGGCTGTGGCTTTGATCCGGGCGTTACTGGAGTTTTCTCAGCTTATGCACAAAAGCATCATTTTGATGAGATACATTATATTGATATTTTGGACGCAAATGCTGGTGATCATGGTTATCCTTTTGCTACAAATTTCAATCCTGAAATAAATATTCGTGAGGTAACTTCCAAAGGCAGATATTTTGAAGATGGAAAATGGGTTGAGACAGAGCCGATGGAAATTAAGCGTGTCTATGATTTTCCACAGATTGGTGAAAAGGATATGTATCTACTTTACCATGAGGAGCTTGAGTCACTTGCTGTTAACATAAGGGGAATTAAGAGAATTCGTTTCTTTATGACCTTCTCTCAAAATTATCTTACTCATTTAAAATGCCTTGAAAATGTAGGTATGACATCAATTGAGCCTATTGAGTTTGAGGGTAAGGAGATAATACCGCTTCAATTTTTAAAGGCTGTATTGCCAGACCCAGCTACATTAGGACCACGAACAGTTGGTAAGACTAATATTGGCTGCATATTCAGAGGTATTAAGGAAGGCAAGCCTAAGACATATTACTTATACAATGTATGTGACCATCAGGAATGCTATAGGGAAGTAGGCTCACAGGCTATTTCCTATACAACAGGTGTTCCTGCAATGATTGGTGCAATGATGGTTTTGACAGGAAAGTGGAATAAGCCTGGAGTTTATAATGTTGAGGAGTTTGACCCGGATCCATTTATGGAGGAGCTTAATAAATGGGGGCTTCCATGGAATGAAGATTTCAACCCACAGCTTGTTGATTAATAAAAAAGCTTTTCTATATAAATAAAATAGATATAATTAACTAAAACAAAAACCGCATATTCTGCGGTTTTTGTAATACATGGAGGTAAAAATGTTTGATATAAATGTAGATAATTTAGTAACACCATCTTACCTTGTTGATGAAAGATTACTTATTCGCAATTTAGAGATTTTGAAATCGGTTATGGACAGAACAGGATGTAAAATTCTGCTTGCACAGAAGGCTTTTTCAATGTTTTCGACATATCCTTTATTGGCAAAATATCTGAGTGGAACTACTGCAAGCGGTTTATATGAGGCAAAGCTTGGATATGAAGAAATGGGAAAGCCGTTTAATAAGGAAACTCATATTTTTGCACCTGCATTTGTTGAAAATGAGTTTGATGAAATACTTGAAATATGCGACCATATTGTATTTAACACATTTAACCAGTGGAATAAGTTTAAGTCAAGGGTTTTATCCTGTGGCAGGAAAATAGAGTGTGGGATAAGAATAAACCCTGAATATTCGGAAATCGAAACTGATATCTATAATCCATGCATTATTGGTTCAAGATTAGGCACTACAATCAACAACTTTGATGAAAACAATCTTGAGGGCATTACAGGTCTCCATTTTCACACAATGTGCGAGCAAAATTCGGATACACTAGAGCGTACAATCAAGGTTGTTGATGAAAAATTCGGTGCATATCTTAAGAATATGAAATGGATTAATTTTGGTGGGGGACATCATATTACTCGTGATGATTATAATATTGAAACGCTGATTGAGTGTATAATGTATTTTAAATATAAATATGGCATACAGGTATATCTTGAACCAGGTGAGGCTGTTGCACTTAATACAGGCTATCTTGTAGCAAGTGTTCTTGATATCGTGCAAAACGGTATGAATATTGCGATTCTTGATGCCTCAGCAGCTTGTCATATGCCTGATGTTTTAGAAATGCCATATCGTCCGAATATAATTAACAGCGGTATGCCAAATGAGAAAAAGTACACCTATCGTTTAGGGGGGAACACTTGTCTTGCAGGGGATATAATAGGTGACTATTCTTTTGACAAGCCG
This sequence comes from Clostridiales bacterium, assembly GCA_012519635.1. Lineage (GTDB taxonomy): Bacteria > Bacillota > Clostridia > Oscillospirales > Ruminococcaceae > JAAYPV01. The sequence goes on along the minus strand of JAAYPV010000006.1, from coordinate 10,367 downwards.
CTTGAAATAGGGGATAAGTTAATTTTTTGTGATATGGCACATTACAGTATGGTTAAGAATAATACATTCAATGGGATGAAGTTACCATCAATATCCATATATCATGAGGGTTCAGGGATAGAAATAATCAAGGATTTTAGTTATGAGGATTTCAAAGAAAGATTATCTTGATATAGTGTAAATTTATTTTTCTTGAAATCAAGTATGCCTTCATCACGCATTTTGCCTAATTCACTTGACATAGCACTTCTATCAACACAGAGATAATCAGCTAATTCCTGTCTGTTGAACGGGATTGTAAAGCTGTTGCTTTCAGCCTTTTTGGATTGAAATGAAAGATATGTCAGAAGTCTTTCTCTCGTTGTTCTCTTGGAGAGGCAGTCGATTTTGTGGTTTAACATAAGATTTTTCGTAGCAAGTATATTTAACATATTTCCTATAAGTTTTAAATGGAAAACACAAGAGGAAGAGCAAACGGTAATAATTCGTTTGTAGTCTATAAAGAGTATGACGGATTCCGTTGCAGAAATAACTGTTACGGGAATTTTGCTGATGTTTGCACAGGCGAATGCTTCTCCGAAAATTTCGCCTTCATCAAGGTTTGACAGTATTGTTCTGTTTCCGAAATAATCTTCCTTAATAATCTGAACTCTACCGGAAAGAATAATACCGATATATGAGATGTTATCGCCATCCATATGAATTATATCATTTTTGCTATAGGTTTTTGTCTTGGCGGAAAGGCATTTCAGCAGGTTGCCAATATCTTCCTTATCCACACTTTTGAACAGTTTATTTTTCTTCAAAATAGGGTAGTAATTTATAATAATATCATCTAAAACCATACTGTCTACATTCCTTTATTCTATAATTTATTATTTACTTTATCAAAACAATATAGTTTAGTCAACTGTTTTTATTTAACGAAAGCTTAATATTGTTTTGATATTTTTATTTTACATACAAGTATTAGAGGAGTCAAGGAATGTATGAATACAAAGTGTTTATAAGGTGTTTTGCAGATTTTTTTCCTTTAAGATTCTACCATCACGCAAAAGATCTCGTAGCTTATCGCTGTTATTTTTGCTTATTATATCATAGTAAAGCTTCAGATTTTGAATTAGAGTGTCTATTTCAAAGAGGAGATTTTCTTTGTTTAATAAAAAGAGGCTCGTCCACATATCTTCGTTAAGAGTGGCGATTCTTGTCATATCCTGAAAGCTGCCACCAGTGAACCCTTTTTCTTTTTCCAGCGTAGGACTTTTAACATATGCACTTGAAACAATATGTGCAAGTTGTGAGGTATAAGCTATAATTTTGTCATGTTCATAAGGGTCGGTATTAATTATATGCCCAAAGCCGATTTCCTTAGCAAGCTTAATAACTTTATTGAGGGCATTGGTATCTGTATCCTTTATTGGTGTGACAATAAAATTTGCACCATTGAATAAATCTTTGTCAGAATAATTAAAACCAGAAAATTCCTTTCCCGCCATAGGATGAGTGCCTACATAATGTACACTATGTTTTAAAGCAAGTTCTGTTATATCTGAAACCATTTGTCCCTTTATGCCACAGACATCGAATAAGATACAGCCACTTTTTAGTTTAGGAATATAAGATTCCATAAAGGAACGAGTTGCAACAGGATGGAGGCAAACAATAACCATATCTGCTTTACAGAAATCATTTTCATTTGCTGCTGATGTGATACACCCCAAATTTAAAGCTTGTTCAAGTACATGTTTATTTTTATCATAACCCCAGACAGTATGATTAGTTTTATCACTTAATGCCTTGCATATCGAACCACCAATCAGGCCAAGACCGATTACTAAAATGTTCATAGTTAACCTTTACCTCCGATAATTATGTTTTTAATTAGCATATCACTTTAAAGTGTAAAAGTCAACTGTTTTCAGTATTTGAGTGAAACATAATAAATTAAATCGCTGTATGAAATGTGCAAAACAGCTATAAAAATGTACTAATATTTAACATAAAGTTAAAAAATATAATTTAATAAACGATTGTTAACAATTTATTCATTTTTTTTGAGATAAAAATATATTATAATAAAAACTATCTATATATATAATTTTAATGAGAAAGGAGAAAATTATGTCACACTACGATTACACAAATATCAATAAGAGAATAACTGAACTGACTGGCATATGCAAGAAGAATTATAATATTAATCCTGAGCTTTACAATAAATATGAGGTTAAGCGTGGTTTAAGGGATATAAATGGAAAAGGCGTTTTGGCTGGATTGACAGATATAAGTGAGGTTCGCTCAACGGAAATAGTTGATGGTAAAGAAGTCCCATGTGTCGGAAAGCTGTTTTATCGAGGAATTGATGTTGAAGAAATTGTAAGCGGATTCATTAATGAGCAGAGATTTGGTTTTGAAGAATCAGCATATTTACTCCTTTTTGGCGAATTGCCTACAAAGGAGCAGCTAGATGATTTTATGAGTTTGTTAGCTGATTTCAGGCGTTTACCAAGTACATTTGTAAGAGACATAATCATGAAATCTCCAAGTGAAGATATAATGAACGCTTTATCAAGGAGCGTGCTTTCACTATATTCTTATGACAATATTGCAAATGATATATCTATTGATAATGTTTTAAGGCAGTGTCTTCAGTTAATAGCATTGTTTCCTGTACTTGCAGTCTATAGCTATCAGGCATACAGCTATTATAAGAACGGAGAGAGTCTTTATATACATCGTCCTCAGCCTGAATTATCAACTGCTGAAAACATTTTATACACATTGCGTCCAGACAGCAAGTATACTGAATTAGAGGCAAGAATACTTGATGTTGCGTTGGTTTTACATGCTGAGCATGGAGGAGGAAACAACTCAACATTTACAACTCATGTAGTAACATCCTCAGGTTCTGACACATACTCTGTTATAGCCGCTTCATTAGGTTCACTTAAAGGTCCAAAGCATGGTGGTGCAAATATTAAGGTATCTCAGATGTTTGAAGAGATGAAGAGGGTTGTAAAGGACTGGGGTGATGAGGAAGAGGTTAAGAATTACTTAAAAGCATTGCTTCATAAGGAAGCATTTGATAAGAGCGGCTTGATTTACGGAATGGGACATGCTGTTTACTCCATATCGGACCCAAGAGCTGAAATCTTTAAGGGATTTGTTGAGCAGCTGTCAAAAGAAAAGGGCAGAGAAGACGAATTTAAGTTGTATTCTTTGGTAGAAAGATTGGCGCCTATGGTTATTGCTGAGGAGAGAAGGATTTACAAGGGCGTAAGTGCAAATGTTGACTTTTACAGTGGCTTTGTTTATAGCATGCTTGATTTACCACTGGAGCTTTATACACCTATTTTTGCAATAGCAAGAATAGCGGGCTGGTCAGCACACAGAATAGAAGAATTAATAAATGCAAATAAGATTATAAGACCTGCATATAAGGCTGTTGCAACATATAAGGATTATGTGAAGCTGGCTGAAAGGTAGAAATTTTAAGAATAGATATGCTATAGATATGCTTTTACAATAAAAAGGCAATAGTTTTTAATATTTGTTTTAATAAAAATGTAAAAAGGATATTTAATTTTTGTTAAACCACTTGACAATGGGGAATAATGTGTATATAATTGTAGGGTATGCGACATTATATTTTTAATGACGTGTAAATTTTTGAGATAAGGAGGGTAAATATGCCAACATTTAACCAATTGGTTCGTAAGGGTAGATCTGTTTCCAAAAAGAAATCAGGTTCTCCTGCATTGCAGAAGAGCTATAACTCAATGAAAAAGGAAACAATCGATCAAAGCTCACCACAAAAGCGTGGCGTATGCACTGCTGTAAGAACAGCTACACCAAAGAAACCAAACTCAGCTATGAGAAAGATTGCCAGAGTAAGGCTTTCAAATGGATACGAAGTAACTGCATATATACCAGGTATTGGTCATAATTTGCAGGAACATAGCGTAGTTTTGATTCGTGGTGGACGTGTAAAGGATTTACCGGGTGTACGTTACCATATCATTCGTGGTACATTGGACGCACAAGGCGTTGCAAAGAGAATGCAGGGTCGTTCAAAGTACGGAGCAAAGAGACCAAAGGCTGGAGCTGCTAAATAGGCAATAGTCCAGAAAAATTAATAGGTTACAACTACCACAGAAGAATGTGGAGATTATATAAATAGTGTTAGTTTGATGGGTAAATGTTGAATTAACTAAAGGGCGAGTACAAGCCTCCTGTCTACAAAACGCAAATTTGATGTAATCCTCTGCATGGTCTGACGGTCGTATTGGGAGGACCCAATTGAACGAGTACCTATGAATTCATTAATAATTGTGAAGGAGGGAAGCGAAATGCCAAGAAGAGGTAAAATTGCAAGGCGTGATGTTTTGCATGATCCAGTTTACAACTCAAAGCTTGTTACACGTTTAATAAATAATATAATGCTTGATGGTAAAAAGGGCGTTGCTCAAAAAATAGTTTATGGTGCATTTGATATTGTCGCTGAAAAGACTGGTAAGGATCCACTACAAGCATTTGAAGAGGCAATGGAGAATGTTATGCCTGTATTGGAAGTTAAAGCACGCAGAATGGGTGGTGCAACTTATCAGGTACCGGTAGAGGTTCGTCCTGAAAGACGCCAAACATTAGGATTGAGATGGATAACAAAATACTCAAGACTCAGAAGCGAAAAGACAATGAAGGAAAGACTAGCTGCTGAGATTATTGATGCTATTAACAGCACAGGTGGAGCTTGCAAGAAACGCGAAGACACTCATAAGATGGCTGAGGCAAACAGAGCATTTGCTCACTACCGCTGGTAGTAATGTTTATGACAGCATACTCAGTAATAAAAATGTAATAATGTTTATATAAAACATGATGATAAAACAAATGATATAACAATTGTGTTTTAATAATTCGAGGAGGAAATTATGCCGAGAGATTGTTCACTTGAACAAACAAGAAATATTGGTATAATGGCCCACATTGATGCAGGTAAAACCACTACAAGTGAGCGTATTTTGTTTTATACAGGTATAAACCATAAAATAGGAGAAACTCACGAAGGTTCTGCAACGATGGACTGGATGGAGCAAGAGCAGGAAAGAGGTATTACAATTACCTCTGCTGCAACGACTGCATACTGGGCTGGTCATAGAATCAATATTATAGATACACCAGGACACGTTGACTTTACAGTTGAGGTTGAGCGTTCACTAAGGGTGCTTGACGGTTCTGTAACAGTTTTTTGTGCTAAGGGCGGCGTTGAGCCACAGTCTGAGACTGTATGGCGTCAGGCTGATAAATATAAGGTTCCAAGGATTGCATATGTAAATAAGATGGATATAATGGGAGCTGATTTTTACAGAGTTGTTGAAATGATGCATGACAGATTGAAATGTAATGCAGTTCCAATTCAAATTCCAATAGGTGCAGAGGACACATTTAAGGGTGTTATTGACCTTGTGGAAATGAAAGCATATGTTTATTATGATAATCTTGGAAAGGATATTCGTGTTGAAGAAATCCCAGAGGATTTAGTTGATAAGGCAAATGAATATCGTGCTTCTTTGTTGGATGTTGTTGCTGAACAGGACGAAGAGCTGATGGAGAAATACCTTGAGGGTGAAGAATTATCAATTGAGGAAATCAAGAAGGGAATAAGAACAGCTGTTTTAGCTAATAACATTGTACCGGTTGTTTGTGGAACATCTTATAGAAACAAAGGTGTTCAAAAGCTACTTGATGCAATCGTTGATTATTTGCCTTCACCAATTGATGTTCCAAATATTAGAGGTGTTATTCCTGATACAGGTGAGGAATGTGAAAGACCATCATCTGATAGCGAACCATTTGCAGCATTAGCATTTAAAATTGCAACTGACCCATTTGTTGGAAAACTATGTTTCTTCAGAGTTTATTCAGGTTCCTTAAATGCTGGTTCAACTGTTTTGAATGCTACAAAGGGTACAAACGAGAGGATCGGTCGTATTCTTCAGATGCACTCAAATCATAGAAAAGATATTGAAACAATTTATGCGGGAGATATTGCTGCCGCAGTAGGCTTGAAGAACACTTCAACTGGTGATACACTTTGTGATCCAAAAGCTCCGATTATATTGGAGTCAATGGAATTCCCAGAGCCTGTTATCAATTTAGCAATTGAGCCAAAGACAAAAGCAGGACAGGAAAAAATGGGTATCGCCTTGTCCAAGCTTTCAGAGGAAGACCCAACATTCAGAACATGGACTAATGAGGAAACAGGACAGACAATTATCGCTGGTATGGGTGAGCTTCATCTTGAGATTATCGTTGACAGATTGTTTCGTGAATTTAAGGTTGAAGCAAATGTAGGTGCACCACAGGTTGCATATAAGGAAACAATCACTGCTGAGGCTATGGTTGACCACAAATATGCAAGACAGTCTGGTGGTAAGGGTCAATATGGTCATGTTAAAATTAAAATCTGGCCAAATGAATCTGGTAAGGGTTATGAGTTTATAAACAGCATTGTTGGAGGAGCTATTCCTAAGGAATACATTCCAGCAGTTGATGAAGGTATCAAGGGTGCTATGCAGGCAGGTGTTCTTGCTGGATATCAGGTAGTTGATGTTAAGGTTGAATTGTATGATGGTTCATACCATGAGGTTGACTCATCTGAAATGGCATTTAAGATTGCTGGTTCAATGGCGTTTAAAGAAGCTATGAAGAAGGCATCACCTGTTATTCTTGAGCCAATCATGAAGGTTGCGGTAATCGTTCCTGAAGATTATATGGGTGATGTTATAGGTGACTTAAACTCAAGAAGAGGACAGATTCTTGGAATGGAAGCAAGAGCAGGTGTACAGCAAATTAATGCACTTGTACCACTATCAGAAATGTTCGGTTACTCTAATGACTTGCGTTCTAAGACACAGGGTAGAGGACAGTATTCTATGGAACCACATAGCTATACTCAAGTACCAAAGTCTATTTCAGAAAAGATTATGGTTTCAAGAAGCAATAAACAGTAGTTTGTAGTTTGTAGGTATAAAATTTAAATAATTTTAGAAAACTACTTGAAATTATCAGCGATATCTGATAATATAGTAAATATTAGTATTATAATTATTAATGAGGAGGACATTCCAATGGCAAAGGCTAAATTTGAAAGAACTAAACCCCATGTAAACATTGGTACAATCGGTCACGTTGACCATGGTAAAACAACTTTGACAGCAGCAATTACAAAAACTCTTTCTTTAAGAGGTCAGGCAAAATTCGAAGCATATGACCAAATCGATAGGGCTCCAGAGGAGAAAGAGCGTGGTATTACAATTAACACATCTCACGTTGAGTATGAGACTGAAGCTCGTCACTATGCCCATGTTGACTGCCCAGGACACGCTGACTATATCAAGAACATGATTACAGGTGCAGCACAGATGGACGGAGCAATCCTTGTAGTTGCTTCAACAGATGGTCCTATGGCTCAAACAAATGAGCACTTGCTTTTGGCTCGTCAGGTTGGTGTTCCATCAATCGTTGTATTTATGAACAAGACTGACCTTGTAGATGATGAAGAGTTGCTAGAATTAGTTGAAATGGATATCCGTGATGCTTTGAACAAGTATGAATTCCCTGGCGATGACACACCAATCATCAAGGGTTCAGCATATAAGGCATTGACAGCTGATAACAATCTAGATGATCCTGCATACAAGCCAATTATTGAGCTTATGGAAGCAGTTGATACATGGATTCCAACACCAGATAGAAAGGCAGACCTACCTTTCCTAATGCCAGTTGAGGATACTATGACAATTACAGGTCGTGGTACAGTTGCTACTGGTAGAGTTGAAAGAGGACAACTTAAGACTGGTGACGAAGTTGAGCTTGTTGGTTTGACTGAAGAGAAGTCAAAGACAGTTGTTACTGGTATCGAGATGTTCAGAAAGGTTCTTGACTATGCTGAGGCGGGCGATAATATCGGTGCATTGCTTCGTGGTGTTCAAAGATCTGATATAAAAAGAGGTCAAGTACTTTGTAAACCAGGTTCAATTGAACCACTTACAAAGTTTGTAGGTCAGGTTTATGTTTTAAAGAAAGAGGAAGGTGGTCGTCACACTCCATTCTTTAACAATTACAGACCACAGTTCTATTTCAGAACAACAGACGTTACTGGTGTAATCACATTGCCAGCAGATAAGGAAATGTGTATGCCTGGTGATAATGTTGAGATTAACGTTGAGCTAATCACACCTATCGCTATTGAAGAAGGTCTACGCTTTGCTATTCGTGAGGGTGGCCGTACAGTAGGTTCAGGTGTTGTAACAAAGGTTTTTAAATAAATTTTTTAAAGTGCAGTAGGCTTAAGCTTACTGCATTTTTATTTTAGAACAATAAATATATGAAAATATCAGCTGTTGCAACAGACAAAGGAAATTTTATGTGCACCAAAATATTGATTTTTAAATGAATAAAATGGGTTGACAAATATCAACAATATGATATAATTTAAATGGATTAGACTTTATTTAGGGCTGAAAATAAGACACTGAGGAGTATGTGAATGATACTTACAATTGATGTTGGAAACACTAATATTGTCTTGAGTGTTTATGATGGTGATGTTATAAAATTTACCTCAAGGCTGGCAACTCAAGCTTCAAAAATGGAAGATGAGTATGCGATAGATTTTATAAATATCCTACGACTTTACTCATGTGAGGATAATGAATTTGAAGGTGCAATTATCTCATCAGTTGTTCCACAAATAATGCCTGCATTGATGTCTGCAGTTAAAACTGTTTTTAAGTGCAGGGTAATGTCTGTTTCAGCAGGAATAAAAACAGGACTGAATATCAAGATAGAAAATCCTGTAACATTAGGAGCAGACTTAGTTTGTGGTGCGGTAGCAGCGCTAAAAAAATATCCAATGCCCTGTATCATTTTTGATTTGGGAACAGCAATAACTGTTACGGCTTTGGATTCAAATGGAGCATTTTTGGGAGGCTCAATATTTCCAGGAGTAAATGCTTCAATGCAGGCGTTGACAAGCTCCACAGCACAATTGCCATATATCAATACAAGTGAAGGAGAAATACGAACCATTGGGGCAAATACAGCTGATTCAATGCGTTCGGGTATAATAATAGGAACAGCTTGTATGATTGATGGCATGATAGACAGATATAAGGAAGAGCTTGGGGAAGATGCTACTGTTGTTGTGACAGGTGGAATTTCAAGTATGATTGTGCAGTATTGCAAAAAGAAAGTAATTCTGGATAAAACTTTGTTATCTGATGGTTTGCTTATGCTATATAAAATGAATAGTAAAAAGAGTTAACAAGGTTTGGTAAAACGAAATTATTCAGCCTGATAAATACAGCTAATCTAAAATAATTTTATACATTGCACCCTGTAATATTTGAAGGGGCAATAGTAGGAGGAAGTATGGAAAATACAAAATCAGTTAACAACAATGTTCTAAGGTTAACACAGATTTCTGTGTTGACAGCCATTATGCTTATAATGGCATTTACGCCACTTGGATACTTAAGAATTGCCACTGTAGAAATTACATTTATGATGATTCCGGTGGTAATTGGTGCAATTATTCTAGGTCCAAAGGTTGGTGCGTTGCTCGGAGGAGTTTTTGGAATCACAAGCTTTATTCAATGCTTTGGTGCAAGTTCGTTTGGTGCAGCACTATTATCAATTAATCCATTTTATACTTTTATACTATGTATGGTTCCGCGAATTGTAATGGGGTGGTTGTCGGGTATTATTTTTGAAAAACTATATAAGCATGACCAAACAAAAATATTATCTTTTGGGGTAAGCACATTATCTGGTGCAATATTAAACACTGTTTTATTTGTAGTATTTCTAATGGTTATGTTCGGAAGAAGTGAGTTTATAGTAAATCTTAGAGGTGGCAAAAACATTATTCCATTTATTATAGCATTTGTAGGAATTAATGGATTGGTTGAGGCTATTGTATGCTTTATAATAGGAGCAGCGCTGAGCAAGGCATTATATATTATTTTGCCAAATACTAATAATAATCATATAGAATAAATTGGTTAATTTAATAAGAAAATAATATAAAAGGATGGAGTCTGATTGAAAAATCAGACTCTTTTTGTGCATGATGAATAAAAAACACGAAAATATTCTATGTTTTTTATTATAAGGTTTAACTTATACAGCCTTGATTTTTTAAATGGGGTATAGTATAATAACAATTACAGTGGTGAAAAGTGGTGAGTAGTACCTGAAAAATAAGGTGAAGTGGTTAAGGTAACTTATTAATCCTAAAAGAAAGGCGGTGTAGGAATTATGAATAATGCTCTGATAGGTACATATTACCATAATATTGATGT
>JAAYPV010000029.1 GCA_012519635.1 Clostridiales bacterium | reverse complement strand
ATCTACAGGATAAGGCGTGATAGTCTGATATCGATGCTGATGAACAGTAAGCTTGCTGATTGTATTGAGATAATCGGACAGAATGCTGGACTTCATTTTATTATGCGTGTGAATAATGGAATGAGTGAAGACGAACTTGTTATAGCCGCGAAGGAGCAGGATATTTTGGTGCATGGGTTATCAAAGTATTATACAAATAAAAACAGCATAATGCCGTCCATAGTTATTGGTTATTCCACGATACAGGATAAGGATTTAGATGTATGTGTAAAGCTACTTGAAGCTGCATGGTGTCAAGATTAAATATTATGTAACTTAAAGCCACAGAATTTTTCTTTGTATATTAATCTGAGTAATTCCTTGAATTTATGGTTAAAATGTATTATACTTAAATATAATATTGTATTTGCAGATATTTTGTCATAGTCTTAAAAATAAAAATAGGTGATAATATGTATTGTAGTATTGTTGGAGAAGAATATATACCTCAGCTAAAAAAAATCTGGAGGGATTGCTATCCTGAGGATTCACTAGAATATATTGAAATGTTTTTCAGTGATGCATTTCCAAAAGCAAAATGTGTTGCAGGAATTGATAATGGTATGGTTGTGGGAGTAATCTATCTTTTCCCCTGCACTATTCTTGATAATATGCCTGCTTTTTATTTCTATGCGGGTGCCGTTTTTACTCACCTTAGAGGGAAAGGATATTACAGGCAAATTATTGATTATGCTATAAAGTATACAAAAGAAATGGGGAGGGAATTTCTTTGCCACCCAATGCCACATCTAATTGACTTCTATGTAGAAATGGGATTTACAGAAAAATACTATCACACATACCTTAACTATAAGTTTAATGAAAGTAAAAGTAATTATAAATTTCAAATGGTTGACCTTACTGCACTTAAAGCCTTTAATATGATGAAAAAAGCAGCAGGAAAAGGATATATACTTTGGGATTTAGAAATGATGGATTATGTACTTATGGACTATAAATTCAGCGATGGAATTTGCCGTAAGGTAATTGTCAACGATAGCGAGGAATACTATATTTTTGCACGAAAAGAGGCTGATTGCGTTAAAATTACGGAAACATCAATGCCTCCTGAACTTATCGGAGAAATAGCCAACGAACTAATGGCGGAATTTAAATGTGATAAATTAGTAGCACAAACCTTTGCAAATAAAGGCGATGAGAAATATCTAAGCTGTGTGAGTAGCAAGCACATCAATGAGCCTACAAAATGGTTTACACTAATCATGTTTTAATCATATATCCTAAGCAGTCCTTAAAGCGGACTGCTTTTTAATTTGCAAATTTAACACCTCCTATTGAATAATTTATACATTATCAGGAAAAGATAATATTATCGAGAATTTAGAAATACTTTATGTTACTCCTCTCACAAATTCTCTTAATTTTAACATTATTTTAGTATAAAACAAAAATTATAGTCAAAACTAAATTCGGAGGTGTTAAACTTGATTAAAAAATATAAGGCAAATTCCAAAGTCGGCAATTTCTTCAAAGAAAAGGGCTTCTATGTTGCACTTGGCTTGAGCTTTCTCATGATTGGTGCTGCATCATTCTTTGCATACAACCAAACTGCCGATAAATTAAGCAATCAACTAAGTTCTATCTCAGGTAGTACTACATCTAAAACCAAAACCAATTCCTCTGAATATGAAGAGGTTGGTGGACACCAAACAAATATACCAAAGGAAACCCAAACTACTACTAAACCTGTTGACGACGCAGCCAAAATTATTCCCCCAGTAACATCTGCTACTGAAGTAACTCAGCCGCAAACTGAACCACAAGCCCAAGAGACAGCAGCAGCCTCTATCGCTATGCCAATTGAAGGCGAAATACTCAACCCATTCAGTAACTTTGAACTTGTTAAATCAAAAACAACAGGCGTATGGCAAACACATAATGGCGTTGATATTTCTGGAAATCTAGGCGATGAAATTAAAGCTATGACAAGTGGTACTGTTATTGAGGTAACCGAGGATGCACTTTGGGGCGTATGTGTTACCATCGATCATGGCAACGGTATAACAGCAAGATACTGTAACCTTAACAAAGGCGTTACTGTCCAGACAGGCTCTGAGGTTGACGCAGGCACTATAATTGGTGCAATCGGCGATACAGCTGAAATCGAAAGTGCTGAATCCCCTCATCTACACTTTGAAGTTTTAAGAAACGGACAGTATATCGATCCAATTGAGTTTATCGGAATGGGAATAAATTAGGGCGAATGAACTTCGCCCTTACATATCGCTTATAAAAAAATAATCAAGAAAGATTTACTTTCTTGATTATTTCTATTTATTATATTTTATTATACAAGCTTGATAATAGCCATTTCTGCTGCATCACCACGACGTGGACCTATCTTAATGATTTGTGTATATCCACCATTTCTTTTAGCATATCTTGGTGCAATTTCATCAAATAGTTTCTTAGCAACTCCTTCTTTAGTAACATATGCTAATACTTGTCGCTTGGAGTGCAGGTCATTATTTTTACCAATGGTTATCATCTTTTCAGCAACTGCTCTTACTTCTTTTGCTCTTGTTACGGTCGTTTCAATCTGACCATTCTCAAGCAAATAAGTAACCATAGCTCTTAACATAGCTTTTCTATGATCGGTTACTCTGCCCAGCTTTCTTGTACCTGGCATTGAAATCACTCCTTTTCCTTATATAAGAACAAAAGATTAATAATCTCATTGTCCCAGATAAATCTTATTTTTCTTCCTCAGAGCTTAACTGAAAACCTAGCGAAGCAAGTTTTTCCTTAACCTCTTCAAAGGATTTCTTTCCAAGATTTCGTACTTTCATCATTTCTTCTTCAGACTTACTGATTAAGTCCTCTACAGTATTTATCCCCGCACGCTTCAAGCAGTTAAAGGAACGAACTGATAAGTCAAGCTCCTCAATAGTCATCTCAAGTAGCTTTTCCTTGCCCTTATCGTCTTTCTCAACCATTATTTCAGCTATGCTTGATTCATCAGATAAGTCAATAAACAGCTTTAAATGCTCATTTAGAAGACTTGCTGCTTGTGATAAGGCTTCCTTAGCGGAGATTGTTCCATCTGTCCAAACTTCCATTGTTAGCTTATCATAATCGGTAACCTGCCCAAGGCGGGTATTTTCCACATGGTAGTTTACCTTCAAAACAGGAGTATAAATGCTGTCAACAGCCATAACATCAATCGGCAGATTAATTAACTGCTTATTACGTTCAGCAGAAACATATCCTCGACCTCTGTCAATTGTTATTTCCATATATAGCTTAGCATCTTTACCCAATGTTGCGATGTGCATTCCCGGATCAAGTATATCAACCTCAGAATCAGTTTTTATATCACCTGCAGTTACTTCACATTCACCCTCAGCTTCTATATAAACTGTCTTTGGCCCTTCACCGTGAAGCTTTGCTGTTAAGCCTTTTATATTAAGGATTATCTCAGTAACATCCTCTTTAACTCCTGGCACAGTTGATAATTCATGAAGTACCCCTTCTATTTTCACAGAAGTAACCGCAACACCCGGCAACGATGATAGCAACACACGTCTTAGGCTATTCCCAAGCGTTATACCATAACCACGCTCAAGTGGTGATAGAACGAACTTTCCGTATTTGCCGTCACTTTTCAGCTCGACTGTTTCTATTTCGGGTTTCTCTATTTTTTCAAGCATAAAAAACCTCCTGTTACGCAACAATTATTTTTAATGTATATTTTAACTGCTCTTTACAGCCAAGCATATACATTATAACCCTTGTTCTACACCTTATCATTACTTAGAATACAACTCAACAATTAAGTGCTCAGCTATCTCGTAATCTAAGTCTTCCTTGATAGGCATACGGCTTATCTTTGCAGAAAGGTCTTCCTTGTTCATTTCAAGCCAAAGTGGAATTACCCTACCTTTTGTAGTTTCTACGATTTCCTTGAACTTAGAGCTGTTCTTACTCTTTTCCCTTAATGAAACCACATCTCCTACTTTAATTCTGTATGAAGGAATATCAACCCTGTTACCATTTACATTAAAATGTCCATGAGTAACTAGCTGTCTTGCTTCCCTACGAGTTGTTGCTAATCCCATTCTGAATACTACACTATCCAGTCTTGACTCAAGGCAAGTTATTAAGTTTTCACCAGCCTTACCTTCCATCTTTTCAGCAACTTCAAAATAGTGACGGAACTGCTTTTCAAGCACGCCATATATGAATTTTAATTTCTGTTTTTCTTTTAACTGTAAACCGTATTCAGAAATCTTTTGTCTTCTATTAGCATTAGGATTACGCTTGCTTTGTTTAGATAAACCCATTACTGCAGGACTTATTCCTAATGATTTACATCTCTTCAAAATTGGCTCTCTACTAACCGCCATAATTACACCTCCCAATAAAAATTAAACGCGACGTCTTTTTGGTGGACGGCATCCATTGTGTGGAATTGGAGTTACATCCTTAATCATACGAACCTCTAGTCCCACTGTCTGCAATGCTCTAATTGCAGCTTCTCTTCCTGAGCCAGGTCCTTTTACATAAACATCTACTGATTTTAAACCATGCTCCATTGCATCTCTTGCTGCTTTCTCAGCTGCTGATTGCGCTGCAAATGGTGTTGATTTTCTTGAGCCTCTGAACCCTAGTTCACCGGCACTTGCCCATGAAATGCCGTTTCCATGAGTATCTGTTATTGTTACAATTGTGTTATTAAAAGTGGATTTAATATGCACTGCTCCGCTTTCAATATTCTTACGCTCTCTGCGTCTTCTAACAGAAGTTACTTTCTTTTGTGCCAAAGTTCAACCCCTCCTTACTTCTTCTTGTTAGCAATTGTCTTAGCTGGACCTTTACGAGTTCTAGCATTTGTTTTTGTTCTCTGTCCCCTTACAGGAAGTCCCTTACGATGACGAATTCCTCTATAACAATTGATTTCAATAAGCCTCTTGATATTGAGTGCTACTTCTCTGCACAAATCACCTTCAACTACACAGTTTTTGTCAATATAGTCACGCAATTTTGCTACTTCATCCTCTGTCAAATCTCTTACTCTTGTATCAGGATTAATACCTGTTTCCTTTATAATCTTAGAAGCAGTTTTCTGACCGATTCCATAAATATAAGTTAAGCCAACTTCAACCCTTTTATCCTTTGGAAGGTCAATACCAGAGATTCTTGCCATTAATTACACCTCCATATAAAGCTCTTTCATATATCTTTATGACTAGCCCTGTCTTTGTTTATGCTTTGGATTTTCGCATATAACTCTTATTTTACCTTTGCGCTTAATAACCTTGCATTTTTCGCAAATTGGTTTAACCGAAGGTTTTACTTTCATTGAAAATACCTCCCTTATAAGTTTTGAAGGCATACATTTAGACTTTTAAAGCCTATCCTTCAAATATATAACTTATATCTCTTATTTTGCTCTCCAAGTAATTCTGCCCTTTGTCAAATCATATGGTGACATTTCAATTGTTACCTTATCACCTGGCACGATACGAATATAATTCATCCGTAACTTACCTGATACATGGGCCAGAATCTTGTGGCCATTTTGAAGCTCCACTCGGAACATTGCATTTGGCAATGCCTCCAAGATAGTACCCTCTACTTCAATTACATCTTCTTTAGACAAAATTACTCCCTCCCTCATCTGTTGTGTTGTTTTGTGAGTACTCATTTAGGATTCGTCTTAACTTTTTATCAGTTATCCCGTCCATATCAATTACAGTATTGGTAATTCTTAGGTGCTTTAAACTCTTTTTTTTCGGAGTATCATATTTTCTGCTTTTTCCGTTAACAATATAAGCATACTTAGAATCAATATCCTTAACAACAAAAAAATTACCCTTATCCCGTCCTGCAATTGCTCTGACTATCATGCCTTTTTTTACATTCACAATTATACCCTCCGATTTTACGGCTGTGTCAATATAACCGCACCGTCCGGCGTAATTGCAACTGTATGCTCAAAATGTGCAGACAGTGAACCGCTTTTTGTTAACACTGTCCAGCCGTCCTTAAGAACCTTAACATCCTCACCAGTGACATTTACCATAGGCTCTATTGCAATTGTCATACCCGACACAAGTCTTGGACCATGCCCTGCTTTACCATAGTTAGGTACCTCAGGCTCCTCATGTAATTCTCTTCCGACTCCATGACCACAATACTTCTTAACAACTGCATAACCTCTTGAGACACAGTACTCCTCAATTGCATGAGCTATATCTCCGATTCGTGCATCAACCTTTGCCTGTTCAATTCCTACATACAAACTAGCCTCTGTTACCTCCAAAAGCCTTTTTGCTTCATCAGAAATTTTTCCTACCGCAAATGTTGCACATGTATCACCATGAAAACCGTTAATATATGCACCCACATCAACGCTGACAATGTCGCCATCTTTTATAACTCTTTTAATGCTAGGTATCCCATGAATAACCTCATTATTTATTGAGATACAAGCACTTGCGGGAAACCCACCATATCCTAAGAAAGATGGTTTTGCTCCCTGTCCAACAATATAGTCGTGAATAATTTTGTCCAGTGCATATGTTGTCATTCCAGATTTTATGCTTTCGCCAGCAAGCTTTAAAGCACCAGCAGCTATTTTACCAGCTACTCGCATCTTTCCCAAATCTGTTTTAGACTTTATGCTAATCATTTTTGTCCACACCTAATGCTTCAAGTGTTGCCTTTGAAGTATCGGCCAACTCCTCCTGACCAATTACTGTTTTTAGCTTTCCTTGCTTTGAATAGTAATCCTTTAAAGGAGCTGTTTGAGAATGATATACTTTTAATCTTTCTAAAACAGTTTCGGGTTGGTCATCTTTTCTTGTTACAATGTTTCCTCCGCATTTATCACATTTATCGCCCGCCTTTGATGGCTTGTATTCAATGTGATATGAAGCTCCGCAGCCCTCGCAGACTCTTCTTCCAGAAAGCCTTCTCTGAATTACTTCATCCTCAACAAAGATTTCTATAACCTTGTCGATTCTTACTCCCATTGCATCAAGTGCTTCAGCCTGGACAACTGTTCTGGGGAAACCATCCAATATAAATCCATTTTTACAATCATCAGCAGCAATTCTATCCTTCAAAATTCCGATAACAACATCATCCGAAACCAATGCTCCGCTTTCCATTGCCTCTTTTGCCTTCAAACCATATTCTGTACCGTTTTTAACAGCCTCACGAAGAATATTTCCCGTTGAAATTTGTGGAATATTTAATGCCTCTGATATAACTTCAGCCTGAGTTCCTTTTCCTGCACCTGGTGCTCCTAATAAGATAAGATTCATTAACTTCAAGCCTCCAATTTATTTTACTCTAAGAAGCCTTTGTGATGACGCATCATCATTTGTGACTCTAATGTGCGGACTGTCTCGAGTGCTACACTTACAACGATTAGTATTGAAGTACCACCCAAAGTCAAGCTACTTAATTCTTCAAATATACTTCCAAATACCATAGGGAATATTGCAATAATTGCTAGGAATACCGCACCAACAAGTGTGATTTTATTTAGAACCCTGCTAATAAATTCAGATGTTGGTTTACCCGGTCTGATACCTGGAATACCTCCGTTTGACTGACGAAGATTATTTGCAATTTCTATTGGATTATACTGCATTGATACATAAAAGTAGTTAAATCCAACAATCAACAGTCCATAAAGAACCATATAAACCCAATGTCTAGGATTAAATATCTCTAAAAATTTAATATAAATTTTATCCCAAGTTCCTGGATTTACAGTATTAGGTTGAACAAAGAGATACAGTGTAGATGGCAACTGCATAAAAGATGATGCAAAAATAATTGGCATTACTCCGCTCATTGCAACCTTAATTGGAATATGAGTGTTCTGTCCACCGTATTGTTTTCTTCCAACAACACGCTTTGCATATTGAATAGGAATTCTACGCTCAGCGTTATTCATAAGAACTATAAATGCAATCATAGCTAAGAAAATTATAACTACTATTGGAATAATAAAGAAGTATTTTGATGGGTCATTCTTTGCCTGTATAGCCAAAATCTCAAAAGTATCAGGAAATCTTGCAACAATACCTGCAAATAGTATCATTGAAATACCATTTCCAATACCTTTTTCATTAATTCTGTTACCTAACCATATTATCAGTGATGAACCTGCAACAAAGCATGCTACAATTACAACTGCCGCAAATACACCTTCAAAACCCTGTGTGTACTTAACTGCTTTCATTGAATTTCTCAACATGAAATAGTAACCTGTTGACATTACTATTCCTAAAATTATAGCAAGTACAGATGTAATCTGATTTAATCGTTTCCTGCCTTCTTCGCCCTCCTGCGATAACCTCTCCAAAGGAGGCAATGCATAGGATAAAAGCTGTACGATAATTGACGCATTAATAAACGGTTGTACTGACATTGAGAAAATTGCTGCTTTTGATAAGTTTCCACCACTTAATAGGTTTAGGTATTCCAAAATACTTCCAGTTGAATTTGCACCCATCCATTCTTTTATTTTTTCAGGCAAAAGAAATGGAACTGCAATCGCACTACCAACTCGGAATATGATGATGATGAATAATGTGTATATGAGTTTCTTACGAATATCTGGGATGCTCCAAGCATTTTTCATAGTCTTAAACACATTAAATCACCTCAGCCTTCCCGCCTGCCTTCTCAATTTTTTCCTTTGCAGATTGAGAGAATGCAGCAGCTTTTACAGTCAACTTTGATGTTAACTCTCCATTTCCAAGAACCTTAACACCATCTTCAACCTTCTTTATAACTCCTGCTGCTAATAAAAGTTCTGCATCAACAACTGTGTCATCCTTGAATATATTCAAGCTAGAAAGATTGATTGCTGCGTACTTAGTTGCAAAAACCTTGTTGTTAAATCCTCTTTTTGGTATGCGTCTTGCCAAAGGCATCTGTCCACCCTCAAAGCCGATTCTTACACCGCCTCCTGAACGAGCATTCTGACCCTTGTGACCTTTACCTGCTGTTTTGCCATGCCCGGAACCATGACCTCTACCTACACGCTTAACTGCTTTGTTTGAACCCGGAGCTGGGGATAATTCGTGTAATTTCATCGTGTGCACCTCCTTGCTTTATGCGTCTTGTACCTCCACGAGGTGGATTATTTTATTTATTTTGCCATTAGTCTGCGCATTATCAGGTTGTATTACAACCTCTCCAATTTTTTTAAGTCCAAGAGAATGTGCAGTAGCAATTTGATCTTTTTTACTTCCGATAAGACTTTTAACAAGCTTAATCTGCTTTGCCATGTCATTCACTCCTTAACCTAAAATCTCTTTAATGGACTTTCCTCTTTTTTCAGCTACTTCCTTTGCAGAAGTACAATTCATTAATCCATCAATTGTTGCTCTTACAACATTGCATGGGTTGTTTGATCTTAATGACTTTGTTCTTATGTCCTTGATACCAGCTGTTTCTACAACCGCACGAACAGGACCACCAGCGATAACTCCTGTACCAGGTGCTGCAGGTCTCATTAGAACTCTTCCTGCACCAAATTTACCGATTATCTCATGAGGAATTGTTGTGCCCTTTAGTGGAATCTTAACTAGGTTTTTCTTTGCATCTTCAATTCCCTTACGAATTGCATCTGGCACTTCTCCAGATTTACCCAAGCCAAAACCAACAATTCCATTACCATCGCCAACAACTACAAGTGCAGAAAACTTTATAACGCGTCCGCCCTTTACTGTTTTAGCAACACGATTAATGGATACTACTCTCTCCTCAAGTTCGAGTGTTGAAGCATCTATTTTAGCCAAAGTGCATACCCTCCTTTTTTTAGAACTTTAATCCGTTTTCACGAGCTCCTTCAGCAAGCTCTTTTACACGTCCGTGATAAAGGAAACCACCTCTGTCAAACACTACATTAGTTATTCCCTTTTCAAGTGCATTCTTAGCGATCATTTCGCCAACCTTTCTTGCACCTGACATATTTCCGCCGCTCTCACCAAAATCCTTTTGGAGACTAGAAGCGGATGCAAGAGTAACGCCGTTAACGTCATCAATGATTTGTGCATAAATATGCTTTGAAGAACGAAAAACATTTAGACGCGGACACTCAGGAGTGCCTGACACTTTAGCACGAACTCTTGCATGCCTTTTTAATCTGGCTTTATTTTTATCAGCCTTTTTTATCATTGCGTTTCACTCCTTTATTTACTTAACTACCCTTACCTGCTTTTCCTTCTTTGCGGATAATGCGTTCACCAGCATACCTGATACCCTTACCCTTGTAAGGCTCTGGTGGTCGAACTTTACGAATTTCTGCAGCAATCTGTCCAACTGCCTGCTTATCAATGCCGTTAACTATTATCTTTGTTGGTTGTGGAACATCAATTGTAACGCCATCTCTTTCTGCGATAAACACCTGATGTGAATAACCAACATTCAATACAAGATTATTTCCTTGTTTTGCTGCACGATATCCAACACCTTCAATTTCCAACTCCTTTTTAAATCCAGAAACAACACCTTCAACCATGTTGGCAATCAAAGTTCTTGTAAGACCATGCAATGCTCTGTGTTCTTTTTTGTCTGAAGGACGAGAAACAGTAATCTGTCCATCAGCAATTTCTATTTTCATTTCCTTTGAGTATTGTTTTACCAATTCGCCCTTAGGACCCTTTACGGTTATTAAATTGTTCTCATTTTTAACATCTACACCGGCTGGGACACTAATTGGCGCTCTACCTATTCTTGACATATCCGTGTCCTCCTTACCAAATAAATGCTAAAATTTCTCCGCCTACGTTAAGTTCACGAGCCTTCTTATCAGTCATAACTCCTTTTGAGGTGGAAACAACTGCTATCCCAAGCCCTTTTCTTACCTTTGGCATATCCATACAGCTTGAATAAATGCGTAAACCTGGCTTTGACACCCTGCGTAAGCCTGTTATAACCGGTGTTTTGTTTTCACCATACTTTAAAGTAATCCTGATTATACCCTGCTTACCATCCTCAATTATTTGATAGCCCTTAACATATCCTTCATCAACAAGGATTTGTGTTATTGCCTTCTTAATATTGGAAGCGGGAACGTCAACTGTGGCGTGCTTTGCTGTATTTGCATTACGAATTCGAGTCAGAATATCTGCTATTGTATCTGTAGCCTGCATGCCTAATGACCTCCTTTTGTAACTTACTTAAATTACCAGCTAGCCTTCTTAACCCCTGGAATATGACCATCATGTGCTAATTCTCTAAAGCAAATACGGCAAATACCATATTTTCTTAAATATGCATGAGGTCTTCCACATACCTTGCATCTGTTATATGCTCTTGTGGAATATTTGGGAGTAGCCTGCTGTTTTAAAATCATTGCCTTTTTTGCCATTGCTTTATCCTCCCTAATTACTTAGCAAATGGAGCGCCTAGTAAAGCTAGTAACTCTTTTGCTTCCTCATCAGTCTTTGCGGTTGTGATAAAGTTGATATCCATACCTCTTACTTTATCAATTTTGTCATACTCTATTTCTGGAAAAATCAACTGTTCTTTAATACCTGTTGAGTAGTTTCCTTTACCATCAAATGAATTTGGATTTATACCTCTGAAGTCACGAACGCGTGGAAAAGCTACATTGAAGAGCTTGTCAACAAAATCGTACATTCTTTCCCTTCTCAAAGTAACCTTAACTCCAATTGGCATTCCTTCACGCAATTTAAAGTTAGCAACTGACTTCTTAGCCCTGCAAACGACAGGTTTTTGTCCGGTTATAATTGCAATATCATTCATTATTGCGTCTATAACTTTTGCATTGTCCTTAGCTTCACCTGCACCAACATTTATAACTACTTTATGAAGTTTTGGAACTTCCATTATATTCTTATAGCCGAACTTCTTCATCATAGCAGGAGCTACATTGCTAACATAATAATCTTTTAATCTAGCCATGCTTTTTCTCCTTTACTTAAATGATTCTCCGCATTTTTTGCAAACACGTTTCTTAGTTCCGTCAGCTTCAATTACACGACCTACTCTTGTTGGTTTATTGCACTTAGGGCATACAAGCTGCACCTTTGATGCATAAATCGGAGCCTCTGCCATGACAATTCCGCCAACCTGACCCATAGCGGGTTTCATGTGCTTTGTTACAAGGTTTATTCCCTCAACAATTACTTTGTTTTCCTTTGGGCTTACCTCAAGCACTTTACCTGTTCTTCTGGAACCGGTTTTTGTGTATTTATCCTCATATTTGCCCTTGAGCAATACAACAGTGTCACCGGTTTTTACATGAACCTTACTCATCTATGACACCTCCATTATAGTACTTCAGGAGCAAGACTTAGAATCTTCATATATTCCTTATCACGAAGCTCCCTTGCTACTGGCCCAAAAATACGAGTTCCTCTTGGATTCTTATCCTCTTTTATAATTACTGCTGCGTTTTCATCAAAACGAATATATGTTCCGTCTTCTCTTCTCAAGCCTTTTACTGAACGAACAATAACCGCTCTAACTACGTCACCCTTCTTAACAACGCCACCGGGTGTTGCTTTCTTTACGGAAGCTACAATGACATCCCCGATATTTGCATATCTTCTGCGGGTTCCGCCCAAAACTCTGATGCACATTATTTCTTTTGCTCCAGTGTTATCTGCAACCTTTAGATAACTTTGCATCTGTACCACAGCGAGTTCCTCCTTTCAAAGCTGGAATTTATACTTTATATAATTCCTTACTCTATGATTAATTCTTAACTTTAATTTTAAAATTACTTAGCTTTTTCAATAATGTTTGTTACTCTCCATCTCTTTTCCTTTGACAATGGTCGAGTTTCCATTATTTGTACTCTGTCGCCAATTCTGCACTCATTCTTTTCATCATGAGCCTTTACTTTAACAGTACGCTTAATAATTTTCTTATAAAGTGGGTGTTTAACATTGTCTACAATAGCAACCACGACAGTTTTATCCATCTTATCGCTTACTATTGTACCTACCCTTGTTTTTCTTAGGTTCCTCTCAGACATTAACTAAACCTCCCTTTCCTACTGTTGAATGCCGGACTTGGTTTGTACTTCGCGAAGAACCGTTTTAATTCGAGCTATGTCCTTCTTTACATCCTTAAGTCGAGCTGTATTATCAAGCTGATTTACTGTATGTTGGAAGCGGAGATTGAAAAGCTCCTGCTTTAAGTCAACCAGTTTTTCGTTCATTTCTTCTACTGATAAATTCCTAATCTCAGATGCTTTCATTATTCTCCCCTCCTTCTGACTCTTTTACAATGAATTTGCACTTGATAGGAAGCTTGTGCATTGCAAGACGCATCGCCTCTCTTGCTACATCTTCAGCTACGCCTGATATTTCAAACATAACTCTGCCCGGCTTAACAACTGCAACCCAATATTCAGGTGAGCCTTTACCGGAACCCATACGAGTTTCAGCTGGCTTCTGAGTAACTGGCTTATCTGGAAATATTTTAATCCAAACCTTACCGCCACGCTTGATATAACGAGTCATTGCAATACGGGCAGCCTCAATCTGGTTAGAGGTAATCCATGCTGGCTCTAATGCCTGTAAACCATATTCACCATAAGCAACAGTATTTCCTCTTGTTGCATTACCCTTCATACGACCTCTATGAACTCTACGATACTTAACTCTTTTTGGAAGCAGCATTGTTGTTACCTCCTGTTCTTTGGTTTTTCCTTGACTTTGGCTTTTCAACTTCAGTTGTTTTAGCCTCACCCTTTAAAACTTCACCCTTATACACCCAAACCTTTACACCGATTATTCCATATGTTGTATGAGCTTCTGCTGTTCCATAATCAATATCGGCTCTTATTGTTTGAAGTGGAATTGTTCCTTCGTTATAGCTTTCTGCTCTTGCAATTTCTGCACCGCCCAAACGACCGGATACTCTAGTTTTAATACCCTTTGCACCTAAACGCATTGCTCTGCCGATTGATTGCTTCATTGCTCTTCTGAATGAAACTCTGTTTTCAAGGTCAAGAGCAATTTTTTCAGCAATAAGTTGAGCACTTAAATCAGGTGACTTAACCTCAACAATGTTTAATGAAACATTCTTGTTGTTCATCATTTTTTCAAGCTCTAAACGAAGCTTCTCAATCTCTGTGCCGCCCCTGCCTATTACGATACCTGGCTTTGCACAGTGAATGTGGATTCTTACCTTATCAGCGAAACGTTCTATTTCAATCTTTGGTATGCCTGCAGCATATAAGTTCTTCTTAATATAGTTACGAACGTTATAGTCCTCAACAAGAGTATCGCCAAAATCTGATTTGTTAGCAAACCAGCGTGAATCCCAGCTCTTTATAACACCAACACGCAAACCGTGTGGATTAACTTTTTGGCCCATAGTTTACCTCCTCTTGGGATTATTCTTTTTCTTTTAGAACGATTGTAATATGAGATGTTCTCTTTAGTATACGATACGCCCTACCTTGTGCCCTTGGCATAATTCGCTTCATAATCGGTCCAGGACAAACAAAACACTCTGAGATATAAAGATTATCTGCATCCATATTGTGATTGTTTACTGCGTTTGCCATAGCGGACTTCAAAAGCTTTTCCAAAGGTTCGCAAGCAGCTTTCGGTGTGTATTTCAAAGTAGCCAATGCCACTTCTGTTGATTTATTTCTAATTAAATCAAGAACGATTTGCACCTTTCGAGGAGAAATACGAACATTCCTCAAAATTGCTTTTGCTTCCATTTGAACTCCTCCTTCCGCTATTTCTTTCCGGTGTTAGATACTTTTGAACCGGCATGACCCTTATAGGTTCTTGTTGGTGCAAATTCACCTAACTTATGACCTACCATATCCTCAGTAATATAAACTGGAACATGCTTACGGCCGTCATGAACTGCAATAGTATGTCCAACGAAATCTGGGAAAATTGTTGATGAACGACTCCAGGTTTTCAAAACCTTCTTTTCCTTAGCCTCATTCATTTGCATAATTCTCTTCAAAAGTACCTCTTGTACATAAGGCCCTTTTTTGACACTTCTGCTCATTTATTCATCTTCCTCCCTTCGCTTTACTTACTATTTCTGCGTTTTACGATAAATTTATCAGACTTGTTTTTCTTCTTGCGAGTCTTATAACCAAGTGTAGGTTTACCCCAAGGAGTAACTGGACTTGGACGTCCGATTGGTGATTTACCCTCACCACCACCATGTGGGTGATCGCATGGGTTCATTACAGAACCACGAACTGTTGGGCGCCAACCCATATGACGCTTTCTACCAGCCTTACCGTAGTTTACATTCTCGTGCTCAATATTACTTACCTGACCAACAGTTGCTCTGCAATTAATTGGTACCTTTCTTAACTCACCAGATGGAAGTCTTAGCAATGCATATTTGCCTTCCTTAGCCATAAGCTGAGCTGAGCTTCCTGCTGAACGAACCAACTGAGCACCTCTGCCAGGATATAGTTCAATATTGTGAATGAATGTACCAGTAGGCAAATCAGCTAGCTGCTTTGCATTTCCTACCTTAACATCAGCGTCTGCACCTGATCTTATTACATCCCCAACCTTTAGCTCATGTGGAGCTACGATATAGCGCTTTTCGCCATCCTCATACTGCACCAAAGCAATATGCGCTGAACGATTTGGGTCGTATTCAAGTGTCAAAACTGTTGCATTCATATTATCCTTATCACGCTTAAAGTCGATAATACGATATTTTCTTCTTGCTCCGCCGCCTCTGTGACGAACAGTAATTCTACCGTAGTTATTTCTACCTGATTTCTTCTTTAATGGTTCAAGCAGACTTTTTTCCGGAGCAACCTTCGACAACTGTGAGTAATCAATACAAGTCATCTGACGACGAGATGGTGTTGTCGCTTTATAGGTTTTAATTGACATTAATTTCACTCCTTAAAAATGCATTTTTGCGGGAGCATTACTCCCATACTTTATATACAGATTAAATTAGTGTAAGCTATCAAAGAATCCGATTGTACTCTTCTTATTCTTTCCTTTTGGTTCAGAATTAACTGTAACAATAGCCTTTTTCCAATCAGGTTTCTTACCAACGAATCTGCCAACGCGTCTTACACGACCTCTGCAATTCATTGTGTTAACCTTTGTAACTTCTACATCAAAAAGCTCTTCAATCGCTTTCTTGATTTCTAATTTATTAGCCTTCTTATCAACCTTGAAAGTGTATTTGTTCTGTTCAAGGCAATCAACGCTTCTCTCTGTAATAATTGGTTTAATTACGATATCCTGTGGTGCTTTCATCATGCATACACCTCCTCAATTTTTCCAAGTGCAGATTTAACTACAATGAACTTATCATAATTGAGTATATCGTAAACATTAAGAGTATTTACAAGTGTTGTTTTTACACCCGGAATATTTGCTGCACTCTTAACTACCTTTTTATCAACCTCTGGCATTACAATAAGTGCTTTTCCATCAACCTTCAAGGCATTAAGCATATTTACAATTGCTTTTGTTTTAAACTCATCCAATTTCAATGTATCTAAAACAATTATATCATTGCCCTGGAACTTTGTAGAAAGAGCTGACTTCATACCAAGTCTTCTAACCTTCTTATTCAATGAGTATCTATAATCTCTAGGCTTTGGACCTAAAGCAACACCACCATGATACCATTGAGGAGCACGAATTGATCCTTGTCTTGCATGGCCTGTTCCTTTTTGTCTCCATGGCTTTCTGCCACCGCCACTTACCTCTGTACGAGTTAAGGTTGACTGAGTACCCTGACGCTGATTTGCAAGGTAATTTACAACCATAGCGTGCATTACAGCTTCATTAGGAGTTATCCCGAAAATATCATCAGATATTTCAGTTTCAGAAACCTGTTTGCCATTCATATCAAATACTGCAATCTTAGACATCTACGCTTCCTCCTTCCATTAAGCCTTCTTGACACTATTAACGATGCTAACCACTCCGCCCTTTGGACCAGGAATAGCACCCTTAAGTGCAATAAGATTATTTTCTACATCAATCTTAACTACTTCAAGATTCTGAACTGTTACTTTTTCAGCACCCATATGACCAGGCATTTTCTTACCCTTTAGTATACGGGATGGAGTTGTAGCAGCACCCAATGAACCTACATGTCTGTGAACAGGGCCAGCACCATGTGCTGCATTGTGTTTACCAAAGTTATAGCGTTTTATCGTACCTTGATAACCTTTACCCTTGCTTGTTCCGCTAACATCCACGAAATCGCCTACCGCGAATGTATCAGCCTTAAGAATATCACCTACATTAACTGATGAGCAATCTTCAAGTCTGAATTCCTTCAAAACTCTCTTATATGCTACATCGGACTTATCAAAGTGACCCTTCATTGGCTTGTTAACACTCTTAGCTTTCTTATCGCCAAAGCCTAGCTGAACGGATTCATATCCATCATTTTCAATAGTCTTCTTCTGAACAACAACACATGGTCCAGCTTCAACTACTGTTACAGGAATCACTTTTCCTGCTTCATCAAAAATCTGAGTCATACCGATTTTCTTACCGATAATTGCCTTTTTCATGAGTTTTCCTCCTATCAGGTTATTGGTTGGCATTTGCCAACATGACCTTCAGTGTCAAGCACTGAAACTTCTACTTCTAAGCAGATTTCAACAGGTTATTTCGTATTATTTCAACTCCATAACAATATCTACGCCTGCTGGAATCTCAAGGTTTTGCAATGCATCTGTGGTTTTAGCAGTTGGTCTGATAACATCAATAAGTCTCTTATGTGTTCTCTGCTCAAACTGCTCTCGGCTATCCTTATACTTGTGCACTGCACGAAGAATTGTGACAACCTCTTTTTCAGTAGGAAGTGGAATTGGTCCTGAAACTCTTGCGCCACTTCTCTTTGCTGCCTCAACAATTTTGCTTGCTGCAGCGTCCACAACTGCGTGTTCATAGCCCTTGACTTTAATTCTGATTTTTTCGTTGACTGCCATATTTTCGCCTCCTAAAGTAATATTCACGAGGGCAGGAGTTGAGTCAAGCTCAATCCCAATTGAAATATCATACACGCCACCGTGTGTTCTGTACTTTTAAAAACAAAAAACTCGAAAATCCCATCAGAAAGGATTCCGAGCAATAAACAGACACAAGGATATACTTCATGCATTTACAAATACACCAAAATACACAAAGCACAAACAGTGTTCATTATTTCATTCGCCCGGTTTAAAATCGGACATACTCCACGAAAATTACCCGACATACCGTCGGCAACCTTTCGCTTCAACGCATATCTTTTTGCAATCACGCTCGTATATTATAGCACACATGCTACCCCTTTGCAAGTATTATTCAAAATTTAAATTGTAAACTTTTTATGAACAAAGTCTAT
>JAAYPV010000028.1 GCA_012519635.1 Clostridiales bacterium | reverse complement strand
CCCTACCTTTACCACTACAGGACTTTCACCTGTTAGCATTTGCCAGCTTTGCTGGACGCACACATCTAATCCACTAACTCAATTTGCGTTATCTAATCCGAGGTCACAACCTGAAACACATTTTCGTTGTAAATATATTTCCATATAAAACAACCTAACCTTTTCAAGAGTTAGACTTCTATTCCTAACTTCCGAAAAAGTCCGGAAATACGCCACTTTTCAGCCTTTGTTTATCTTTTCTTGACATTAACACCACAGGCTCAATTGATGTCTTTCTGCCATGCGATTAAGGTATCATCTTAAAATGTCGTAATGCTTCCTCAATCAACGTTACCTTTTCAGGCGGACATTGAGGTTGCTTTGGGCTTTCTTTTTTTGAATTGTTGTAACAATCTCTTTCGATAATACCGTGTTTTTGCTTTATCTGAGCAATGTAAAGCGAAGATACTTTTACAAAATGTTTATCGAATATGTAATCTTTTATTTCATCATAGGTTGCCTTTGCTTCGGATGATGTTAAATCCAGCTCGTCCATGTCAACGGTAATGTCAATATATGTATCCGGCTTTTTTCTAACCAACTGAACAACCGTCTCAACGTGCACCGTTCTAGGGAACATATCAACTGGTGACACTTTTTCGACTTTGTAGCCTAGAGTGTTAAGTATTGCGCAATCTCTTGCAGCTGTAGATGGGTTACATGAAACCATCACAACCCTTGAAGGGGCAATTTGTGAGATTGAATTAAGGGTTAACATATCGCAGCCTTTTCTTGGAGGGTTTACAATAACCACATCAATCTTTTTATTTTGTTTTAGCATATTTTCAGCAAATTCTCCAGCATCACTGCAATAAAACTTCGCATTATCGATTGAATTTAGTTTAGCATTTTCCTCAGCATTTTTAATTGCTTGAGGAACATCATCAACTCCAATTAAGTTTTTTAAATGTTTAGCCATCGATAACCCTATCGTACCTGCACCACAGTATAAATCAAGCAAAGTGTCATCAGAAGTAATATTCGCAAATTTTTTCGCAATACCATATAACTTTTCTGCCTGCTTTGTATTTACCTGGTAAAATGAATTAGGTGAAAGCAAAACCTTATTGCCACACATAATATCAGAAATATAGGGCATACCACATGCAATATAATTTTTATTACCTAAAATTGCATTGGTATTCTTATCATTTACATTTACGACGATTGATTTTATATTTAAAAATTCACTGACAAGCATTTCACATAAATCCGATATTTCTTCAGAAATATTTCTTGTAGCAACAAGACAAACCATAGTTTCATGCGTATAGCATCCTTTTCTCAGATAAATATGTCGAAGTGTCCCCTTATTTGTTTGCTCATTGTAAACACTTATGTTCTTGTCATTTACATAATCAATTATCCTGGCTACAATTTTTTCAAACTCACAAGGCTGTATTTTACAGGCTGTGAATGGGACAACACGATGACTTCTTTTTGAATAAAACCCACAAACAGCTTTTCCATCAACTTCTGCAACAGGATACTGAGCCTTATTTCTATAATTTTCCGTTTCATTGCATGCAAGAATTGGTGTAAACGCAGGATTAAGCTTGCCTATTCTTGTAAAAGCATCTTTTACAATATTATCTTTAACCAAAAGCTCTGACTTATAGCTGATATGCCTGTAAGAACAGCCTCCGCATTTCCCAAACACATCACAATCGACACCAATTCTATCATTTGACGGAACAATTATGGTATCAATAATTCCATACGCATAATTTTTCTTAACGCATACTATCTTTACCAAAAGCTTGTCCCCTATTGCTGTTTGTGGGACAAAGATTGCCATACCCTCATATCTTCCAACACCATTTCCATCTGATGATATATCTGTAATTTCCAATTCCACAATACTGTTTTTAACAATCATATATTCAATATCTCCAAGCTAATAATTTGGTTTTAAATTTCATGGTATAAGAATTCAAAATATAAATGCAAGCTTAAATATAGCCTGCATTCATATTTTCATAATTTACTACAACTTCTCACCACACCCGGAACAATACAAGCTTTTAGGTGTATTCTTTTTGCCGCATATTTCACAGCGAACAGACTTCATTTCCTTATATCTGACATTAGCCTTATTCAATTCCTCTCTTGTTTCACTGATTTTATCAATTAAATCTTCAATAATATCACTCTCATCCTTTAGACCTGTTTGTGTAAGATACTGAGCCTTGCCAAGTCTTTCGTACAATGAATTAAGCCTGCTCTTGACTTGTGCTTTTTCAATATATCTCTTTGATAGCTGAACTACATCACCTGTTTTGGCTGCAGCCGTATCAAAACATTTTTTTGCTGTTGACATTGTATCATCAAATGTAACCATATTCCCCTCCTTATATTGTTGCTATAAAATCTCTCCACTCCTTAGTTTCGGTTGATTTTTTCTTCATAAGCTCATCAAAACGGTTGATATACTCATAAGGGAATTTATAATTATGAACCCTTGTTATTTTTCCATTTGAGTAAACAAGCTTTGTTGAGGCTGAACATCCAGCCCCCAGAATGGTCTGTGTTTCATCCATAATGAAAATATTATAAAAGCTTTCCTTTCCATTCTTAGCATAACCCGTATTCTCAAGATTTTCTACTGTGTTTTTTTGTCGATACAAATAATAAGGATTATAGCCATTTTCCATTAAGTTCTTCATTCCATATTCAATCATTTGAGATACAGGATTATCAAAATGATTTTCCCTTTCTAAATACAGGCTTGATGAGCGTTTCAGCGTAAGCGTATGAATTGTAACGCTTTCAGGGCTAAGCAAAATCACCTTATCCAATGTATTCTTAAAGCTATCAACAGTTTCAGTCGGAAGTCCTGCAATTAAATCCATATTTATATTGTCAAAGCCTAAATCTCTAGCCATTATGTAAGCATTTAATGTTTGCTCTGAGGTATGCTTCCTGCCAATAACCTTTAGTACCTCATCATTCAGAGTCTGGGGATTAACTGATATCCTTGTTGCACCCATATCTTTTATTACTTTAAGCTTTTCAAAGGTAATTGTATCTGCACGCCCTGCTTCTACATTATATTCACGAACTGACAAAATGTCAAAGTTTTTGGATATACACTCCATAATTCTCTGCAAATCCTCAGCCTCAATTGATGTAGGAGTTCCTCCGCCAATATAGATTGTATCTATCCTCAAGCCTAATTCCCTAACATCTTCCCCTAATTTCTCTAATTCAATGCAAAGGTATTTTATATAATCAGGTATGAGATTTTTTGCACTTTCTATCGAATGTGAAACAAAGGAACAATAGCTACATCTTGTCGGGCAAAATGGAATCGAAACATAAAGACTTACCGTTTTATAATCATTGGTTTTAATTAATGGCATCTGTATTTTAGCAATTTTATATGCCAGCTCAAGCTTCTCATCACTTACAAAAAACTTATTTTTGAGTTCAGCAAACAATTCGTTTTTACTAAATCCCTTTTCAATTAGGTCAATAACCTTTTTTACAGGGCGGATTCCTGTCAACATACCCCATTGGGGAGTTAACTCTGTAATCTCCGATAAGCAAAGGTAAACCAGCCTACATAGATTATACTCACATAAATTTTTATCCGCCTTCACCTTTTCATTAGGGATATGGTAAGCCATACGCTTTATTCTGTCGCCAATTCTTACATAAACATATAGATAGGTAAAGCTTTTACCCGTTTTAACCCTTGTCATGACCAGGTCGCCATCACAATTTCTTTCATCATATAAAAAACTAAAACGTATTGCCGGTATAAACAGCTTGACAGTTGACTCTATCTCATACTTAATTGTATGATTGCTAAATATAATCGTCATACAAGTTTCCCTTTAAATATGGATTATTATTTTTTTCAAAGTCTAGGGTTGATTCTGCCTCATGTCCCGGATAAACAATATAATCTTCTTTAAGTGCTTTTAACTTTTCCAACGACAGACTCATTTTACCAAAATCTCCATCGGGTAGATCCGTTCTTCCGATAGAGCATCTAAACAATGTATCACCAGTAAAAATATAGTCGTTGCAGATATAGCAAACACTACCGCTGGTATGTCCGGGAGTATGCAAAACCTTAAACTCCAGCTCATCAAGAGCTATTACATCTCCATCACTTACCTCAGTAAAATTCTCAATCTTCTTAAAATCTATCCTGCCGAAATTTACAGCCAGACTTCCAGAACTGCTCTGAATTTTCATACCATCACCGGAATGAACATAAACTTCAGCACCCGTCTGCTTTTGCACCTCATAAACTCCACCAATATGGTCATAATGCCCATGTGTCAAAAATATTTTCTTTAATGTTAAATTACTTTCCTTCAGATACTGCAACAGCTTTTCAGGCTCTCCACCAATATCAAATGCTGCTGCGTTCTTTTTTGCTGTTTCAACAATATAACAATTTGCTCTTAATTCGCCAAGCGGCATTACTTTTATCTTCATTTGCATCTCCTTTGCATATGTTATAATCCTGCCTTATCGACTGATATGACACCTTTTATTTTCCTTAGCTTTTCAAAAAGACTATTAAGCTGCTCTTTTCCAGAGATATTAATTGAAGCCTCAAAGATAGCATTCCCATTCTTTAATATTCTTGATGATGAATGGTTCATCGGTATTCTTGATTCAGCAAGCACTGCTGTAATATCATAAAGCAATCCAACCCTGTCATTAGCAATTACTCTTATTCCAGTTCTCATGTTTGTGCTTACATTATTAGTCCATTCAACCTCAACCCATCTTTCAAGGTTATTACCCTTTTCAATTGCTGACTTATAATTTGTACAGCTTTGAGTATGAACAGAAATTCCATGACCTCTTGTAATAAAACCTACGATTTCATCACCTGGTAGCGGGTTGCAGCATTGTGCAAATTTTACAAGCACATCATCTATATTGTCAAGAGTTATACCACTCTTACGGTTTGCGTCCTGTTTAGGCTTAATAACATTTGCACTTTCAAGCTTTTCGGCTTCATCGCCATATTTCTTGATATAACTATCCTTAAGCCTTGTCATTATTTTGGACAGGGTTATACCACCATATCCGATAGAGGCATAAAAATCGTCAATGGTAAGGCAATTATGCTTTTTCAAGTCATAACTTAAAAACTCAGGCAAATCCTCCTCAGGCACTTTAATCCCAAACTTCTTGAATTCCTTTTCAAGCTCTGCCTTACCTGTAACAATATTTTCCTCCCTGCGCTCCTTCTTAAACCATGAGCGCATTTTCGATTTAGCCTCATTAGTTTTTACAATACTTATCCAATCCCTATTAGGGCCTTTATCTTCTTTGCTTGTAAGAACCTCCACAATTTGTCCCGTCTGCAGCTTATAATCAAGTGGCACCATCTTACCATCAACCTTTGCTCCAACGGTATTATGTCCTATCTGTGAGTGTATCTTATACGCAAAATCAATTGGCGTGGAATCAGTGGGCAAGGTTATAGAGTCACCCTTAGGAGTCATTACAACAATGTCCTCTAAAGCAATATCATTCTTGATAATCCGTACAATTTCCTCAACATCATCTGAGGTTTGCTGTGCCTCAATAACCTGTCTTACCCAAGCAAGCCTCTGCTCCATTTTATCCTTACCCTGAATTCCCTCTTTATATTTCCAATGGGCTGCAATACCATATTCAGCAGTATAGTGCATATCCCAAGTGCGAATTTGCACCTCAAAAGGAATCTGCTCACGGCCAAGAACTGTTGTATGCAGTGACTGATACATATTAGGCTTCGGAGTAGAAATATAATCCTTAAACCTATTAGGCAAAGGTCTGAACATATCGTGTATAATTCCTAAAACATTATAGCACTCACCTACCGTTGTAACTATAATTCTAACTGCATATTTATCATAAACCTCATCAATAGTTTTATTATTTACAAAGATTTTCTTATAAATGGCATAGATACTTTTTACTCTACCCTCAATATATGGCGGACTTTCAAATTCCTCAACCCTTAACCTGTTTGCAATTTTTTCCTTAATCGTAGCGATAAATTCTTCTCGTTCTTCCTTCTTTTTATCAATGATATGCTCTATTTCTGCATATGCATATGGATCAAGGTACCTAAAAGCCAAATCCTCAAGCTCATCCTTAACAGCCCTTATCCCAAGTCTGTGAGCAATCGGTGCATATATGTGCATTGTTTCCAATGCAGTATTTCTCTGCTTATGTCCGGGACGGTAGCTAAGTGTTCGCATATTATGGAGTCTGTCACATAGCTTTATAATTATAACACGAATATCCTGCGACATAGCAAGCATCATTTTCCTTACATTCTCAGCCTGTTGTTCCTCCTTGTTGAACATAGGCACCTTATTCAGCTTTGTGACGCCATCAACAAGCATAGCGACATCCTGTCCAAATCTTTTTCTTACCTCATCTAAAGTAGTGGGCGTATCCTCAACAACATCATGCAGCATTGCCGCACAAATTGTATCAGTATCCATTCCCAGCTCAAGCAGAATATACGCAACAGCAAGCGGATGCACAATATATGGCTCTCCTGACGAACGGGTCTGCCCCTCATGAGCCTTATTTGCAAACTCATATGCTGTTATGATTTTACTTAAATCATATTGCTTATCATCAGTTAAAATTTTTTGTATTAACAAATCTATTGTATAAATATCTTCGTTCATATCTTACTCCTTAGTTTCTTCAGACAAGAAGATTCCTCCAAATTCACTTTCCTTTTAGCTGGAATCAGACTAACTTTCTGTTCATATGCATTATAATTTACTAAATTTAATTCCCGTAATATATCAATAGTAGCTTTCATTTTACAGTAATTTATATCGCTGGCAGCAAGTTTCATAAAGAGTGTATCCAAATCTATTCCAGAACTAGGAATTAATTTGTAAACTTTTATCATTTCATCACGAACAGGGCATATCTTAGTATAATATTCATATGGAATTTCTTCACCCCTTAAATATTTTTCATAAATAGATTTAGCTGAAAAATACCCAAGCTGTTTAATACCTGATTTGCGATAATCCTTAACAAGCAATATGCAAGTTGTCTTATCACTATAACTATTATTTTCAAGTGAAACGATAAAATCCCACTTCTCGCCCTTTTGCATGGAAATATCTGAAACCTTTGTCCTAAACATCATTGCATAAAAATATTTATTACCATATATTAATTTCAATTTTGTATGTGCTCCGTTTGAAAGGGAGATAATGCTGTCAATGATTGCGCCATAGATTGAAAACAAGGGCTGACGGTTCCCCTCACCGAATGGCTCCAGCATTTTCAAGCTGTTAATATTCTCACCATTAATATCATCGGGTAATAATAATTTATCAACTTCAATTGTCAAATCCGGCATTATATCATGATAAGTTAAAGCATATTGCTTTACCATTTCCACAAAATCCGGTATTTTATCTGTTGCAATAGAAAAGCCTCCAGCACTTTTATGCCCACCATAACGCAACAATAATTCAGAGCAGTATTCTAGGCATTTGAATACAGAAAACTCTCCAAATGAACGCACCGACCCCCTTGCAACATCACCCTCAACAGTAATAACAAAGCTCGGCTTGCCAAACCTTTCTACCATTCTTGACGCAACTATACCAATGACTCCATGATGCCAATCCTCACCTGAAAAGATAAGAACCCTTTCATTTAGCATCTCTGGATTTTCAGTCACCTGTTCCGCTATTTTCAGCATAATTTTATTCTCAATCTTCTTACGCTCATTATTAAGAGCATTAAGCTCATTTGCAAGTCTTTGTGCCTCATCAGGGTCCTCACATAGCAGCAGTTCAACAGCCTGCTTAGGTGAACCAAAACGCCCTGATGCATTTATTCTTGGTGCAATCATAAAGCCGATTGAAGTTGATGTTATCTCTTTGCCCGCAAGACCACTTGCTTCAATTAATGCCAATAGCCCTACACGCTCTGTATTTTTTATCATTCTCAGACCATTTTCAACAATAAAACGGTTCTCACTCTCAAGCTTTACAATATCAGCAACGGTTCCAATAGCCGCTAAATCACCAAACTCCTCCAAAGCCATATCATAATCCCCACCGTCCATTGCAGCAACCAGCTTCAGTGCAACACCTGCACCACAAAGCGCCTTGAATTCAGACGGACAATCCCTTCTATGAGGATTAACAATCGCAGAGGCTCTTGGTAGCCTTTCACCTGGCTGGTGATGGTCTGTAATAATCAAATCCATACCCAATTCATAAATAAACTCAGCTTCCTCAAATGCAGAAATACCATTATCTACAGTAATTATCAGCTCTACACCATCTTCAGAAAGCTCTTTAATCGATTCTTTATTTATTCCATACCCCTCATCTCTTTCTGGAATATAGTATGTAACATCTGCACCAATGCACTCCAAATATGAGTAAAGAATTACAGTTGAGGTTATTCCATCACAATCATAATCGCCATAGATACAAATTTTTTTACCATCATTAACAGCATCATTAATTATTTCAGCTGCTTTTTGCATATCCTTAATTATATATGGGGCTTCTAGTCCCTCTACATTCAAAAACTTACTTGCCTGTTCTATATCAGTTATTCCTCTTGAAACAAGAACATCTGCACATAACCTGCTCAAATTGCTTTGTTTAACAATCTTTTCAGCTAAAGCTGTGTCAGGTTTATTTATTATCCACTTTTTCATATAAGCTCCATTCTATTTCCTTGCATCTATACTAACTAATTAATCAAATACTATTCTGTTTTATTATATCATTTTCAACATAATAATTCAAGATTTATGTACAAGGAACTTGGATATTTATATTTAACTTAATATGTTAAATTTAAATAAATATTACTTGACATTTTTATTTATAGGTTTATAATTAATTTATATTATATTTTATAGGAGTGTTCTATGGATTTATTTGTATTCAGAAAATTATTGCAATTTATCTCAACAACAACCGATATTTCTGAAATAAATATAAAAGAAAATATAAAAGAAGAGGCCCAACAGGTTACAACAATGTTTTCAGGCATAAGTGCAAAGCTAAAAGCAATGCTCCCGTCAATATTGTTCGCCTTAGTTGTTTTTATTATTGGCATACTTCTCTCAAGGTTTTTAATCAGCATACTGCTTAAAGGGTTAAAGAAAGCACATATAGATAAAACAGCACGAGGATTTTTAAAATCTCTTGTAAAAATTTTGCTGTATACATTGGTTGGCGTAATAACTTTGTCATTGTTGAATGTGCCAATGACCTCTATTGTTACAATAATTGGTGCTGCTGGTTTAGCTGTCGGCCTTGCGTTGCAGGGAAGCCTATCCAACCTAGCAGGAGGTTTTATAATCTTATTTGCCCAGCCGTTTAAATCAGGTGATTATATTGAAACACCAGACGCTGCCGGTACAGTAGAAAGCATAAGCATATTATATACAAAACTTGTTACAACCAATAATGAAACAATTTACATTCCAAACGGAAATGTTTCTAATGGCAAAATAATCAACTATACGCAAAGACCAACACGACGCTTAAGTTTAGAGTTTTCATTCAGTGCGGATAGTGACATAAAAAAAATTAAGGAAATCTTAACAGAAATCACTTCAGCCCATGAGAAAATAATAAAAGACCCAGCTCCTTTTATTAGAATCGGAAGAAATGTCGGCAATACAATTACAATTTACACAAGAGTATGGACATTAACTGAAGATTACTGGGATGTGAATTTCGATTTATATGAATTAACAAAGGAAGCCTTTGATAAGCACAATATTGAAACATCTAGAAATCACTATGATATTAGTATGAGGTAGAAAATGACTGAGAATATTAGCAATACTACAAATCCTGCCCCCAAAAAGAAAAAAGGAAAACTGCGAAAATTATTGTATTTCCTGATTTTTGTCATTATAATATGGGTTTATAATAATTTTACTCTAAAGATAAGCAGACAGACCCTTTATTACGACAATGTAAAGAACGAAATAAAGATTGTTGCACTAAGCGACCTGCACGCTGAAAAATACGGTATAAGTAACAAAACTATAATAACGGCAATCAAAAAGGAAAACCCCGATATTGTCTTTGCATTAGGCGATATGTATTCAAATTATAGCGTCATTGGCGAAGAGAATATTGAAATTTCAGTTGAACTGATGTCCACCCTTATTAGTGATGGGTATCCCGTTTATTTTGTTCCTGGAGAACACGATAATGATAAAAGCTATCTTCAGACTCTCAGCGAAAATAATATAAAGGTAATGGATTATAAAACTGATGTAATAAGAGTTGACGATACAAATATACAAATTTATGGTATAAACAATGTCTACTTTACAAACACATTTAATCTAAATAATGAGTTTGATTCACCAAGCGACGATGTCTTTAGTATTCTCCTTGCGCATATCCCTATGTATGACTATTATGAACACTTTGGAGCAGACTTGACTTTATGTGGTGATACACATGGCGAAGTTGTTCGACTTCCCCTTATTGGTCCTTTATATGTTAATGGTTGGATTTTCCCCAAAATCACCAGCCCCGATAATCCACTTTATGATAAAGGGCTTTTCCCTTATGAAAACGGAAATATGTATATTACTTCAGGTATAGGTAATTATCCTTTCCCAGCAAGGTTTTGTAATCGACCAGAAATCGTATCTATAACAATATTGCCTGAAACAAAAAAAGAATCCAGTGCTAATTAGCATTGGATTCTCTTTATTTTTTAACTCATTGGCTTTGACTCAGAGGTAACAATCTCCTTTAAGCCTGATGCAAGACCTGCAATTCCTTGAATTTCACTTGGAATAATAATCTTAGTTGCCCTTCCGTTAGCAGCCTTAGCAAATGCCTCTAATGATTTTAGAGCAATTACACTATTGCTTGGGTCTGCATTATTTAACTTAACAATACTTTCAGCAAGCGCTTCTTGAACCAACTCAATAGCCTGCGCCTCACCAGTAGCCTCAAGGATTTTCTGCTCTTTTACAGCATCTGCCCTTAAAATCATTGCTTCCTTTTCTGCCTCAGCACGCAAAATTTCAGATTGCTTATCAGCCTCTGCACGAAGAATCTTTGACTCCTTTTCACCCTCAGCGACAAGTATCTGAGCCTTCTTTTCACCCTCCGCTTGAATTATTTTCTCTCGACGCTCACGCTCAGCTTTCATCTGCTTTTCCATCGCATCTTGAATTTCTCTTGGTGGTAAAATATTTTTCAACTCAACACGATTAACCTTAATTCCCCAACGGTCAGTTGCTTGGTCAAGGATAGCAGTAATTTTTGTATTTATCACATCACGAGATGTCAATGTCGCATCAAGCTCCAAGTCACCTATAATATTACGCAAGGTTGTTGCTGTAAGGTTTTCAATTGCTGCTATTGGATTCTCAACACCGTATGTATACAGCTTTGCATCAGTTACCTGAAAGAACACAACAGTGTCAATCTGCATTGTAACATTATCCTTTGTGATAACAGGCTGTGGCTTAAAATCAGCAACAAGCTCCTTAATCGAAACACGATTTGCAATCCTGTCAATAAACGGAATCAATATGTGCGGACCTGTATTCCAAACTGCATGGAACGCTCCTAATCGCTCAATAACATAAACCCTTGCCTGTGGAACAATCTTAATTCTTGACACTAAAACAATTACAAGAAAAACGATAATTAATAACAGAACAATAATTGTATCCCCCATTTTATTCTCCTCCTAAAAATTATTTTTATGGCTTTATGCTCACCACGAGCTTAGACCCTTGAATATCCTCAACAACAACTACTGAGCCTTTTGGAATCGGTTCATTATCTTTTGAAACCGCTATCCAATCCACTCCGTTTAAAGTTGCCCTGCCCGTACCTTTAAGATTATCTACATCCTCAATAACAACAGCTGTCTTTCCAATATCCAGCTCTGAATTTGTTGGAGTATAACCTTTCACTACTTTATTGAAAAAAGGTCTTGTAAAAATCAAAAGCAACAAGGATAATAAAGTAAATATTGCAAACTGTACTATTAATGGTGCAGAAAAAACTGCTGCAATAAAGGCACCTAAAGCACCGACAGCAAACCAGATTGAAATTAACTGCGTGGTTGATAATTCAGCTATAACTAAAACAGCAAAAACTATCCCCCATAAAATCAGTTCGAACATACCACCACTCCTTTTTTTCAATCTACCATTACTAATATGTTATTATATTTATTTATATTTTATCATAATTTTTAATAAAAAACAATACTTAAAAGTAAGCAAATTTATTACAAATCTCTTAATTTTACATATATTTTTAGTTATTTAGCTCTTCATTCACCTCTATAAAATTCTACTGTTCAATATTTTCTAATTTATTTTTTAATATGTCTTGCAAAAATGATTATAATAGTGTATAATTGTGTTATCTGTTATCAAAATTAAAAAGAAATGGGGAGATTAGTATGGATGCTACCTTTGTGGGTGCAGTTGTTCTTACAGGTATTGTAGTTGTATTTATAGCACTTATTCTACTAGTTTTATATTTTTCAATTCAAGGCAAGATTTTAAGTAAAAGTTTATACGATTCAAACGATGTAAAAAAAAAATTAAAACCAACTGAAAACAAAACTTTAGACAATATTCATCAAATTGTATTGCCACAGACAAATTCTGACGAAGATGAAGTGGTTGCTGTGATTTCTGCTGTAATCGCATCGCTTAGCGTTAGTGACGGAAAAACATACAAGGTTAAGTCCATTAAACCTGTAAAAAGTTATTCATCATCCAGACCTGCATGGGCGATGGCTGGATTGCGTGAAAATACCACTCCGTTTTAATACTGTTTATAAAATAATTTTCTGAAAGGGTATTATGGGTATTTGTTATGAGTGAGGTTATAGATATTTTTATTAACACTTTAAAGGATCTTTGGTTTGAAAGCGGTTTGTACGCTATGGATTGGAGATCCATAGTAATGATTTTAATATCATTCGTTTTTATGTATCTTGCAATAGTAAAAGGCTTTGAGCCATTACTTCTGTTACCAATTGCATTCGGTATGTTTTTAACCAATCTACCACATGCTGGAATGTATCATCCGGAGCTTTTTAATGCT
Organism: Clostridiales bacterium; assembly: GCA_012519635.1. Lineage (GTDB taxonomy): Bacteria > Bacillota > Clostridia > Oscillospirales > Ruminococcaceae > JAAYPV01. The sequence goes on along the minus strand of JAAYPV010000028.1, from coordinate 5,211 downwards.
GAAACCTTCAGTGTTGGTGCTGTACTTAAAGAGGGTGGGCTGCTTGATATGCTCTATCTTGGGGTTAAGCTGCAGATTTATCCTCCACTAATCTTTCTTGGCATTGGTTGTATGACTGACTTCGGTCCTCTTATCTCTAATCCAAAAAGCTTTTTGTTAGGCGCAGCAGCACAAGGTGGTATTTTCTTTACATTCGCAGGAGCTGCAGTTTTAGGATTCAATGCTGCTCAATCAGGTGCTATTTCAATCATTGGTGGCGCTGATGGTCCTACTGCTATCTATGTTGCTAGTAAGCTATTAACAGGCGGTGGCTCAGTTACAATAGGTACTATTGCACTTGCAGCATATACTTATATGGCTTTAGTACCACTTATTCAGCCACCTATCATGAAGGCTCTAACAACAAAAAAAGAGCGTGCTGTTGTTATGGAACAGCTTAGACCTGTTTCAAAGACTGAAAAAATCATTTTCCCAATTGTTGTAACTCTTATTATTGCACTTCTTGTTCCATCAGCTACTCCTTTGGTAGGTATGCTTATGTTCGGCAACCTTTTAAGAGAAAGCGGAGTATGTGAAAGGCTCGTTAAAACTGCTCAGAATGAGCTTATGAATATTATAACAATTTTCTTAGGAACTTCCGTTGGTGCTACTACTAAGGCTGAAAATGTTATAAACCCTAGCTTTGCAAAGATTATGGCACTTGGAGTTCTTGCATTTGCACTTGGAACTGCTTGCGGTGTATTGTTCGGTAAAATCATGTATAAGGTTACAGGTGGAAAGGTTAATCCACTTATCGGTTCCGCTGGAGTTTCAGCTGTTCCTATGGCTGCTAGAGTTTCACAAAAGGTTGGTGCACAAACTGACCCTACTAACTTCTTATTAATGCACGCTATGGGACCTAATGTTGCTGGCGTTATCGGTTCTGCCGTTGCTGCTGGAGTATTGCTAAGTATTATTTAATACCTAAATCCCCTCAATTAAAATGAGGGGATTTTTTGTAGATACTATTTGATTTGTAAAATTAATAGTTTGTTCATAATTTATTCACTTATGTCCAGTATAATGTGAAAGTACAATTTTATTTTATGAGGTGTGTTGATGTTAAAAGCTATATGCTCTAAAAAAAATCTCGAGGAACATTTATACTTTAAAACAGTGGAAGATATTATTTACAGCAATGAAGTCCAACAGCTTAAACAATTTCAACACCATGTGTCTACAACAAGATTTCAACATTCATTGAATGTATCATACTATAATTATCTATTATGTAAAAAATTTAAATTTAATGCAACAGCAGCTGCTAGGGCTGGACTTTTACATGATTTGTTTTATTATAATCGAAAAGAATATGTGCGAAAATCCGGAGAGAAAGGACATATTGCTAGACATCCTCAAGTTGCTTTGAAAAATGCAACAGACCTGTTTAAAATTAATCAAATCGAAAAGGATATAATACTTAATCATATGTGGCCTTTCACATTATCTATGCCAAAATATAAAGAAACATATGTTATAGTTTTAGTTGATAAATATTGTGCAATTATGGAATTTTTTGCTCCATATATATCAAAGCTTAAACGTAAAAAAAATACACTTAATAAGATTAAAACAGCAACACTGGTTGAATAAAACCGGGTTGCTGCTTTTTATTATAGCCTGCTTTGGTTAAACATCAATATCATTTCTAATGATATCATCTAAAGTTTCTCTCTTAACAACCACATGTGCTCTACTTTCATTTACAAAAACAACAGCAGGCTTTGCTATTCTATTATAGTTTGATGACATGGAATAATTGTATGCTCCTGTTGCAAGTATCGCAATAGTGTCCCCTACCTCAATATCCTGTATTTTCATGTTCTCACCAATAAGGTCCCCACTTTCACAGGACTTTCCTGAAATAGTTACTGTCTTATTCCTTTCAAGGTTAGCTTTATTTGCAACAACAGCCTCATATTGAGAGCGATATAAAACATATCTTGGATTATCAGTCATACCTCCATCTACAGAGACATATGTCCTAATATTTGGAATCTCCTTAATACCACCGACTGTATAAAGAGTAATACCTGCAGAAGCCACAATTGAACGACCGGGTTCTAAAATGATGAACGGCTGCTTGATATTTAACTGACTGCACTTCTGTTTAACAACTTTTGAAACCTTCTCCATGTAAGTTTCAAATGGGGATGGGTTATCACTTTCAACATATTTTATTCCAAAGCCTCCACCAAGATTAAGCTCATCCAACTCATAATTAAGCTCATTCTTAACCTTTGCTATGAAATCAAGCATAACCGCTGCCGCATGCTCAAATGGATCAACATCGAATATCTGCGAACCAATGTGACAATGTATACCTCTCAATTTGACATTTTCACAAGCAATTGCTTTTTTTATAGCCTCAAATGCTTCTTCTGTTTCTAAAGCAAATCCAAATTTACTGTCTATCTGACCTGTTCTTATAAAATCATGAGTATGAGCATCAATTCCAGGCTTTATTCTAAGCAGTATTCCAACAGTAACACCTTTAGCCTTTGCAATTCTATCAAGCCTCTCAAGCTCATAAATATTATCTACAACGATTCTGCCAACCTTTGAATCAACAGCGTACTCAAGTTCCTCATCGGTCTTATTATTGCCATGAAAACAAATCTTTTCAGCATCAAAGCCAGCCTTCATAGCAGTATAAAGCTCTCCGTTTGAAACAACATCAAGCCCCATTCCCTCCAAAGACATCAATCTGCACATATATAGGCAACAGAATGCTTTGCTTGCATAACAAACCAAGCCCTTACCATCATAATATTTATCAATACTCTCCTTAAAGCTTTTGCAAACCTCTTTAATCATCATTTCGTCCATTACATACAAAGGAGTTCCAAAATCCTTTGCAAGCTCAACAGTGTCAACCTTTCCAATTGTCAGATGTCCTTTTTCATTTACTGATAAATTATCTGATACAAACATATTTTCATTCCTTTCATAAGTATTATGTCAATTTTCAGTATTGCCATCAGTTAAAGTATTATTTTCATCCCTCCAACTCCTCATCTATATCATCATCACTGATAACTTCCTCAACAATTTCCCTTAGTCTTTCAACCCCCTCAAAGGTTTGGGCTGAAAATGGAACCACAGTTATTTCATGAAAATATGGTATTTCATTTTCAAAACCACTCATACGCTTTTCACGCTGAGTTTTATTGAGCTTATCCGCCTTTGTAAGCACAATAACAAAAGGAAGTTCCATATCAATAAGGTAGTTTATCATAGTGATATCATCAGCTGATGGTGGATGACGCATATCAATCAGCATAAATATAAGCCTTATATCCCTATTTGAATTTAAATACCCCTCTATCAGATTTGACCAGCGCTTTTTTTCTGCCTTTGAAACCTTTGCATATCCATATCCGGGCAAGTCAACAAAATACACATTATCCAACCCATAGAAATTAATAGTTGCTGTTTTGCCAGGAACTGAACTTACCCTAGCAAGTGATTTTCTGTTAAACAGCTTATTTATCAAGGTTGACTTTCCTACATTGGAGCGACCTGCAAAGGCTATTTCAATTTTCTCACAAGGAGGTATTTGCGAAAACGCTCCATAAGAAGCATAAAATTTCGCATTGTTAAAATTCATAAACTCACCTCCATAAATTTATAGGAGAAATTATTGTTTAATGGTTTCTCTGCCATTTGATTTATCATCAACTGTATCCTTTACAAGTGCAATATCAAGCACTTCTTCAATATTATTTACAAATACAAAATTCAATTTCTCCTTAACTACATCCTCAATTTCAGATAAATCTCCCTTGTTTGCATCAGGAATGATTACAGTTTTTATGCCCTCTTTATATGCTGCCATAGTTTTCTCTCTTAACCCTCCAATAGGTAAAACCTTTCCATGAAGAGTTATTTCTCCAGTCATAGCAACATCACTTCTTACAGAAATACCTGACAATGCAGACACCATTGATGTTACAATTGCAACGCCCGCTGATGGACCATTCTTTGGTACCGCGCCCTCAGGTGCATGAATATGCAAATCCTTCTCTTTATAAAAATCTTCATCAATATTATATTTTGCATAAACACTTCTTACATAGCTTACTGCAATCCTTGCACTTTCCTTCATAACATCTCCAAGTGAGCCTGTTATCTCAATAGCACCCTTTCCGTTTAAAGCTATTACCTCAAGAGGCATTACCACTCCGCCTACTGAAGTCCATGCAAGTCCGTTTACAACGCCAACAGCGTCCTTTTTACTTACATAATCAGGTAGATACTTCTTCCCACCCAAATACTGCTCTATATTTTTTTCTGTAAATACAGCTCTTTTAGTTTCCTTTGCAACAATCTTCTTAGCAGCCTTTCTACATAAAGAGGCAATTTCTCTTTCAAGATTTCTTACTCCTGCCTCCTTTGTATATGAATCTATCAAAGCATAGATTACCTCATCAGAAAATCTTACCTGTGTTCCCTTTAAGCCATTTTTCTTAATCTGCTTAGGAATCAGGTATCCTTTAGCAATGTGAAACTTTTCCTCCCTAGTATAGCTTGTTATTTCAATGACTTCCATTCTATCAAGCAAGGGTGGTGGGATTGTATCTGTGGTATTGGCAGTTGTCACAAACACCGTCTTACTTAAATCAAACGGTATTTCAATATAATGGTCTCTGAACTCCCTGTTTTGCTCGCTATCCAATACCTCAAGCATAGCTGATGCTGGGTCACCCTTGTAATCGTTGCCCATCTTATCAATCTCATCAAACAAAATAAGCGGATTATTCGTTCCCGCACTAATCAAGGCATTAATTATCCTGCCTGGCATAGCTCCAACATATGTCTTTCTATGCCCTCTTATATCTGACTCATCCCTGACTCCGCCCAAAGATACCCTTGCATACTTTCTTCCCAAAGCCTTTGCAATTGAGCGTCCTATTGAAGTTTTACCTACACCCGGTGGTCCTACAAGACAAATAATCTGCCCTGTAACATCTGGCATAAGTGCGTGAACGGCAATACTCTCAAGCACCCTTTCTTTAACCCTTTTAAGCCCATAGTGGTCCTTATCAAGTATCTGTTGTGCTTTTTTTATATTAACCTTTATCTTTGAACTTTTATTCCATGGCAATTCAAGGCAAGTGTCTAGATAATTTCTGATTACATATGACTCCTGTGATGTCGGAGGCATTTTTG
>JAAYPV010000027.1 GCA_012519635.1 Clostridiales bacterium | reverse complement strand
TCTTTCATTAGCTTTTTAGAAACTTCCTCTGGAAGATTCAATGTCTCTATCTTCTCAAAATACTCATCAATTTCATCCTGTCCATTATCATCCTCACCTAAATGTGATGAAATGACTCTCATCTGCTCACGAAGAAAGTACTCTCTCTGTCCCCTATTAATATTCTCCTTTACCTGCTCCTGTATATGGCTTTCAAGCTCTAAAATATCAACCTCTTTTACAAGAAATTCATAAAGCATGCTTAATTTGACAAGAATGTTTTCCTCTTCAAGTAATGACTGTAAGTCCGTATAATGCAAATTTATATTATAAGCAATATTTTCAAACAGCTGCTTTGCATCATCCTGTCCCATAACGGCGTCCATTAACTCTCTTGGCATTTTAGGTATTAATGTACTATATCTCTCGAAAATACTCTTTATTGAACGCATTACAGCCAATAGTTCTATCTCATCAACATCAGAATTATCACTCTCAGGAATTTCCTCTATTTTTGCTTTCAAATACTTATCAGTATTATCTAGCTCAACAATCTTTGCCTTATATATACCCTCAACAAGTACCCTCAAAATATTATCGGGAGTTTTTAATGTTTGTCTGATTTCTGCTACTACGCCAATTTCATACAAATCATCTTTATCTGGGTTTTCTTCAAATATATCTCTTTGAGCAACAAGAAAAATCTTCCTATCCCTTTTTATTGCCTCCTCAACAGCCTTTATAGATATATCTCTGGCTATATCAAAATGTATTACCATTTTAGGAAACAAAACCATACCGCGTATCGCAATAGTAGGCATTAATATATCTTTATTTTCCTTATTGGTTTCCATACTACCTCCATTTTAGCATTTTACATCTATAGTAAATGTATTATCCTACGACAATTCATTCATATTTTCAACATATTATCATGTTGCATATACATTATATATTAATTTTATATATTTTGCAAGTATAAAATATATCTTAAAAATCCCCACGAGAGTGTACTCATGGGGATTAAATCACTAACTGTTTCTGGCAACTCGCTTATTCTTACGAGTAATTACTGGTTTTGCTTTATCCGTAACACAATCTGCTGTAATCGTTACAGATTTAATTCTTTCATCTGATGGAGCATCAAACATTACCTCCATAAGGATTCCTTCAAGTATTGTACGCAATCCTCTTGCACCAGTTTTTTGTTCAATAGCCTTTTGGGCAATTTCAGTCAAAGCACCATCATCAATAATAAGTTCAATATTATCAAAAGAGAACAGCTTTTTATACTGCTTTATGAGTGCATTTTTAGGCTCTGTTAAAATCTTAATCAACGCCTCTTCATCCAACTCATCTAAAACAGCTATGATTGGCAAGCGACCTACCAACTCAGGTACAAGCCCAAACTTCACCAAATCTTGTGGTACAACTTTTCTAAATACATTATGCATCTGCTCTTTTTTAGTTACTATATCAGCACCAAAGCCTATTGCAGATGAATGTATTCTCTTTACAATAGCCTTTTCCAAACCATCAAAAGCTCCACCACAAATAAACAGAATATTCTTTGTATTAATTTGTATGAACTCCTGATTAGGGTGTTTTCTACCACCCTGAGGAGGTACATTTGAAACTGTACCCTCAATTATTTTTAAAAGTGCCTGCTGAACACCCTCACCACTTACATCTCGTGTTAAGGATGTGTTTTCAGATTTTCTAGCAATCTTATCAATCTCATCAATATAAATTATACCCTTTTCTGCTGCTTCAACATCATAATTAGCTGCCTGAATTAAACGCAACAACACATTTTCAACATCATCGCCGACATAACCAGCCTCCGTAATAGTTGTAGCATCAGCAATAGCAAATGGAACATCAAGGATTTTAGCAAGGGTTTGTGCTAAAAAGGTTTTACCAACTCCGGTAGGACCCAAAAGTAAGATATTACTTTTCTGAAGCTCTACATCTTCGCCATCATCCTGACTTAAAATCCTTTTATAATGATTATAAACAGACACAGATAACGCTATTTTTGCTGAGTCCTGACCAATTACATATTCATCAAGAACCTGTTTAATCTCAGCTGGCTTTAAGAGATTTATTTCATGTGAATTAGAGTTAAAGTTGTTCCTGCCTGTCTTTGACTTCTTTCTTACTGATAATGGTCCTGAAATCAACTCATAGCAGTAGCAGACGCACTCATCACAAATATTTGTGTCACCTGCGGAAAACATGCTTTGTACTTTGCTTTCACCTTTTCCACAGAAGTTACACTTACGAAACCCTTTTTCTGACATTAAGCACCAACCTATCTATTTTTAATAACCTTATCTATAAGTCCGTATTCCAATGCTTCTTCAGCTGACATAAAGTTGTCACGCTCTGTATCAGCCTCAACGACTTCTATAGGCTTTCCAGTATTTTCAGCTAAAATTCTGTTTAGCTTTTGCTTAGTCCTCATCAAATGGTCAGCTCTAATTTTTATATCAGTCGCTTGTCCGGATAATCCACCGGCAATCAATGGCTGATGTATCATAATTTCACTGTTAGGAAGTGCAAAACGCTTGCCTTTAGTACCAGATGAAAGCAAAAATGCTCCCATAGATGCAGCCAGGCCTATACAAATTGTACAAACATCGCATTTAATATATTGAATTGTGTCATAAATAGCTAACCCAGAAGTAACAGAACCACCAGGACTGTTTATATACAAATTAATATCTTTTTCTGCATCCTGACTCTCCAAATATAGTAATTGTGCCACCACCAAACTAGCAGTTACATCATTAACCTCGTCAGACAGCATGATAATTCGGTCATTGAGCAATCTGGAGAATATATCGTAAGATCGTTCCCCTCTGCTTGTTTGTTCCACAACCATAGGTACTAAACTCATTTAAGCCATCTTCCTTTCTATCTATAATAATCTACATTTACTCAAAGCAATTATACATTTTGTATATTACTCTTCCTTAGCCTTTTCTTCTTTTTCTGCTAAGGTATTGTCAATAACAGCGGTTTCCTTAACTAAATCTGCAGCCTTTGATACAATCAAATCTGTCTTATAAGCATCATATGAAATGTATCTCTTTACAGTTTCAAGGTCCATTCCATTTTTCTCACCAAGCTTTGTTAAGCCCTCTTCAATCTCTTCATCAGTTACAGTAATATTTTCAAGCTCAGCTATCTTTTCAAGACCAAGTCTTAATATAACTTCCTTTTGAGCTCTTTCAGCAAAGGATTCTCTAAATTCTTCTTCACTCATACCAGTATATTGCAAATACATATCCAAATTCAAGCCTTGCTGCTGTAGTGAATAACCAAATTCAGAAGCCAATGCATTAATTCTGTTTTCATACATGCACTCTGGTATTTCACCTTCAACATTTTCTATAATCTGGTCAAATAATGTATTTTCAAACTCAACTGCTGCAGCTCTTTCAGCAGACTCTTCAAGCTTCTTTCTTATATCTGCCTTCAATTCCTCAACAGTTTCAAATTCAGTTGTATCCTTAACAAACTCATCATCAAGTTCTGGCAACTCCTGAACATTGATTTCATGTATCTTAACCTTAAATACAGTCGGCTGACCAGCAAGGTCCTTCATACCATAATCTTCAGGGAATGTTACATTAATCTCAAATTCTTCTCCTGTACTGCGTCCGATAATCTGGTCCTCAAAGCCAGGAATGAACTGTCCACTACCTAAACGAAGTGGGAACTGCTCACCCTTTCCTCCCTCAAAAGGAACTCCATCCTTAAAGCCTTCAAAATCAATTATTACCTCATCATGAAGCTGCGCAGGTCTGTCGTCAACAGAAATTATTCTAGCACCCTTATTTCTCAATGCCTGAAGCTGGGCATTAATTTGCTCATCAGTAACATCTTTGACAAGTTTAGGTGCTTTTAATCCTTTATATTCCTTAATTGTTACCTCAGGCTTTGTAATACATGTAGCCTTCAATGTAACGCCATCCTTTTTATCAATTGAAACAATCTCAATAGATGGCTGTGCAACAAGCTCTAGTTTAGTGTCCATAATTGCCTGACCAACCTCAGCATTGATTATGCTGTTAATTGCCTGCTCATAGAACACTCCCTCACCATAGTGAGTTTCAATCATTTTTCTTGTTGCTTTACCTTTTCTAAAACCAGGAATTGATATTTTTGACTTTTCTCTTTTGTAAACCGCCTCAATAGCATCCTCAAATTTATTTGCATCAATTTCGAGAATTAGCTCATGTGTATTAGGCTCGGTATTGGTTACTGATTTTAAATTCATTTCTTGTCCTCCAAATTTCTAAATAAAACATTGATAAAACATTATAACACATTATCATAATCTTGACTATACCTAAATATTTTCTTCTACATATTGCATAAATTACAATACTTTTTTTGGTGCAAAACGCAGAAAATCACTAGATATTAATTCAAAAATAATTCCGTCACGCTCACCTATAATTGCATTTTTATATCCTAAACCATGAATATGGCCGTAATAGCATCTATTAATTTTATATTTATACATCACCTCTAAAATATCATAATTATAGCTATTTCCATAAATAGGCGGATAATGCAGAAATACAATAGGTATTAATTCTACTCTTAATGCAGATTTAATTGACTCTTCCAGCCTCTGCACTTCTCTTGCCATTATTTTTGCATTAGCTGTTTCCT
>JAAYPV010000026.1 GCA_012519635.1 Clostridiales bacterium | reverse complement strand
TAGGATAGAAAAATTTGTTTTAATAATTTAAAAAAATTTAATCTTTAATTTATATACTTTGTGTTAATAATTTGGAAATATTATTTGTAAAAAGCTAATACAAAGTTCTGTTGAAAACTGTATAATATAAATAATTAACCTTTTATTGTAAGAAAATTAAGAAATTATTCGTGATTATTAACAAAAATTGAACAATTTTTTTAAAGTGGTATCATCAAAGCGTAGAACTTTCACCCAAAAACGAGCAATATAGCCTTTTTGAAGTTGACTATAATTTTTTTAGCTTGTATAATGTTATTAGCAAAGGAAAACAAAAGGGAATGTTAAAATCCAAAAGTAACTTAACCTTTCAATAATTTGAAATGTAAATATACTTTATCAACAGAGCACTATTGGGTTTAGACTTTTTTCTGCTAGTCGTAACAGGTATATTAATTATCGAATTTAATTTAGGGAGTTGTGTTAATATGTATGTAAAAGATGTTATGGTACAAAATCAGGTTGGCTTGCACGCTAGACCAGCTACTTTTTTTATTCAAAAAGCTAATGAATTTAAATCTTCCATTTGGATTGAAAAAGAAGAGCGCCGCGTAAATGCAAAAAGTCTTCTCGGTATCCTTTCTTTAGGTATTGTTGGTGGTACTGCAATTAGAATTATTGCTGACGGTTCCGATGAACAGACTGCTGTTGATGCTCTTGTTGACCTGGTGGAAAGTGGTTTTAGCGAGGAAAGCAGATAAATAAATTTTAGAATTTATTTTAAATAACTTTTATATTTAAATGTAACTGTCATTATGGACGTGTGTGCTTTTTCTGAATACTTTAACTTTATGTTATATGTATTACAGACAAGCATATAACTCGTCTGTAATGGGCAGTTTTTTTGTATCCTTAAGCTATAAGCCCAATTCATACATATTCTCTGTAAAGACGCCATAGCCCTTAGATGGGTCATTTACAAAAACATGCGTAACTGCACCAACCAGCTTGCCGTCCTGTATAATTGGACTGCCACTCATACCCTGCACAATACCACCTGTCTTTTCAAGTAATTCCTTATCTGTAATTTTTATTACCATATTTTTTGCGGTATCATTGTTTCTGTAATCAATCTTTTCAATGCTTATACTGTACTCCTTTGGAATTGTACCATCTACCGTTGTCAAAATAGTTGCCTCGCCAACCCTGACATCCTGCTTTAATCCCATAGGTATTGCCTTGCTTGTATCAGGTTTTATCAAAAGGCTGCCGAATACACCGTATTTATTGTTCTTGTTTAGTATTCCTATTGCATCACCTGAAATAAAGCTGCCTTGTAGCTCGCCGGGTACTCCTTCATAGCCCTTTTTTACATTATTTATCTTTACATCGACTATCTCTCCGCTTGAGATAGGTATTACACTGCCTGTATCTATGTCGCATATAGGATGTCCAAGTCCTCCGAAAGCACCGCTTGATGGCTCATAAAATGTCATAGTGCCTATTCCAGCTGTGCTGTCACGAACCCACATTCCTACCTGATAGGTTCTATTATACTCTGAAAACACTGGTGTCAGCTCAAATGTAATCTCTCTTCCATCACGATTTATCTGCACATTAACTGGACTTCCACCAGATTCTGAAATAATCTTCTGTAAATCATTATTTGAATTAACCTTTTTTCCATCAACTGATATAATTACATCTCCCTGCTTTATACCAGCCTCAGTAGCAGGACAAATTCTACCATCACTGCATTCAACCTCACCCATTCCAACTACCATTACTCCCTCCATAAGAAGCTTTATTCCAAATGGATTTCCACCCGGAATCAATACGGGAGTTTCAACCTCAAGTACCTCTACATCCTTAACAGGAATTAAACCAAATAGCTTTAAAGTTGCAGTTTGTGATAAGGGTAATGTTTCGCTTTTAAGCGACTGCACTGCCTTATCTTGCATCTGAGCCTCTATTTCAATGACTGTATTTAATGATAGCTTATCTCCATTAGCAATATAATAACTGTCTGGAAGATTTGCTGAATAGTACGCTAGCAATGTCCATATATTAAATAAAGTAAAAGCTGTTACAAAACTAAACCCTTTAATTAATTTTTTCATGTTATTATTCCTTTCATTTACATATGAGTTTTCATTCTGTATCTTTAATAATATAAACTTTTAGCTTTAAAATATTAGAGTAGATTACATACTGAAATTTTGCTAATATTATTTTTTTATTTTATTTTTTGACGATACTTAAACTATTATTGTATATATGTAATATTTTAAAAAATCCCTTTCAAAATATCTTATAATTCTACTTTTTTAAATATAAAGTTCTATCGAACATTGTAGAATTATTTAGAAATATAACATAAGAATTACCCATTAAAACTGCATAAAAATTAAATTTGTTACTTTTATTTGCTATTTAGAAATTATTTGTATATGTTTTGTCATAAAATATTAATAATTTTTAGTGCAAAATAATGTTAAACTATACTAGTTTTGTAATAGAATTTGTTTATAATTACAAATTTATAAAAAATGACATAAATTTTTCATAAAAAGTCTTGTTTTTTAACACAAATCATGGTATTATATGGAAGTAGAAAAAAACAGGAGGCAAAATAATGGTTAACAAAATTAAAGTACTAATTGGTGATGATAGTGTAGAGTATGGTATTGCTTGTGCAAGTAGCTTGAGAAATCTAGGGCTTCATGTTGTTACTCGTGCAAAAGATGGAAATATTATTCTAGACGCTATCAAAAACGGCTCTTATGATGTGGTTGTGGTCGATGCAATTCTTCCAAATATCGATGCAATAGAGCTTATTAAAAAGGTTTCTACCTTTAGTGGAACAAAACCTTATTTCATCGTAACCTCTGCATACGATAATCCGTTTATCGAAAGGCAGGTTATGCAAAATGGTGCGGCATACTTCATGCTTAAGCCTTTTGAAGTAGGTATGCTTGGTGAAAGGATTATATCCCTCACTCAGGATTCTGAAAGTATTGAAACAAAGGCAAATGAGTCACAGCCACAGGATATGGAAATTGTGGTAACAGAAGTAATACATCAGCTTGGAGTACCAGCACATATTAAAGGGTATCATTACTTAAGGGAAGCTATTTTATGCTCACTTGAGGATAAGGAATTGCTTGAAAGCGTTACAAAGCAGCTTTATCCAACAGTTGCTAAAAAATTCATGACCACTTCATCAAGAGTTGAACGCGCTATTCGACATGCAATTGAAATTGCATGGGACAGAGGTAATCTTGATACCCTTAATTCATTCTTCGGCTATACTGTTAACACCTGCAAAGGAAAGCCAACAAACTCTGAGTTTATTGCATTAATCACCGATAAGCTAAGATTGCAGTATAAATCAGTGTTAAAGCATGCATAGTATATTTATTCTGCCCAGAAAACTTGTAAAAATTCTATCGATGTGATAAGATGAATATATATACTTATACCTTTAATAATAGTTAAGGAGAGAATTTTATGAGTTTTTCAAAAGTCAATCTCTTGGATTTAAATCTTAACCCATTTAAAATGATTGGCAAGCAGTGGTATTTACTTACTGCGGGCAATAATGAAGGCTATAACACAATGACTGCATCTTGGGGACAGATGGGCGAAATCTGGGGAGTTCCTACATTTACCTGCTTGGTTCGTCCATCAAGATATACCTATGAATTCGTTGAGAAAAATGATATTTTTACAGTTTCATTTTTCGGAGATGAGCAAAAAAAAGCCTTGAGCTTTTGTGGCTCACATTCAGGCAGAGAATATGATAAAGTAAAGGAAACAGGCTTAACACCTGTATTCATTGATGGAACAACTGCTTTTGATGAGGCAAATTTAGTTTTCATTTGTAAAAAAATATATGAAGATAAAATTGAAAAGGATTTATTTTTAGATAAATCAAAATTAAGTTTTTACGATTCCGATGCATTTCATAAAATATATATTGGGGAAATAATCGCAGCGTACAAAAAAGATTAAAAAAATGGTTTCGTGGACTATTAATGAGGCTCTTCACCAAAGAGATACAGAAGAGCACGAATTGAAACAAAGTCTTAAATAAAACCATCGCTATGCATCTTTAATATGATTTTAAAATGGCTATCTCTTGTGAGATAGCCATTTTAAATTTATTTAGGTTGTAAAATTATCAAGCAGTCTTGTTTTCCCGATATAAACAGCAATAGCAATTAACACCTGTCCTTCAATCGTATCCACTCTTTGCAGCGTGTTTGCATCAACTATTTCAACATAATCAATCCTTGCAAGAGGCTCTGTTTCAATATTTTCACGCATCGCCCTTATTATTTCCTCTGCGTCCTTTTCTCCCGCCTGCACAAGCCCCTGTGCAAGTCTTATAGTCTTGCTCAAAATCAATGCAGACCTGCGTTCCTCTGCATTAAGATAAATATTTTTGGATGTTATCGCAAGACCGTCCTCCTCACGAACAACTGGACATCCAATAATATCTATATCCAGATTTAAATCCCTAACCAGACGCTTTACTATTGCAAGCTGCTGAGCATCCTTCTGCCCGAAATACGCCTTATCCGGAGTTGTTATATTAAACAGCTTTGTAATCACCGTGCAAAAGCTCCTAAAATAGTTTGGTCTTGTCATACCGCATAAATTCTCTGTCAAACCATACATATCAACATAGGAACAAAAACCCTCTTCAAACATTTCACCTGCTTCAGGAGCAAAGACAATATTCACTCCACACTCTTCACAAATATTGCAGTCTCTTTGTAAATCCCTTGGATAGCTTTCATACTCCTCCTTTGAGTAAAACTGCATTGGATTGACAAAAATACTTACAATAACTCTGTCATTTTCAAAAGCAGATTTAATAAGACTTTTATGCCCATCGTGCAAATAACCCATAGTTGACACAAGACCAATACTATACCCTTGAGCCTTCCATGATTTAGCAATTCTTTTCATTTCACTGATTGTTTTTACTATTTTCATT
>JAAYPV010000129.1 GCA_012519635.1 Clostridiales bacterium | reverse complement strand
CCACAAGTACAGCCAACAACAATGGCTAATCAGCCAGCACAGATACCTCAAGCTGATGTGCAGGTGGTTAATGCACATAATACTCAAAATGCTCAGCAGATTGTTTATAATGATGAGGGGCAACCCCTATATCCTGTGTTCAATGAGAAAGGACAGCTTTTCTATACATCAGTTGCACCGACAAATGTTCAATCTGAGCCTGAACCTGGGGTAGATGCTAAAGAAGATGATTTGGGCATTAATCAAGCTGCAAATCCAGCTATTGTGGCTCTTATTGCTGCAAATGCAAAGAAAAAGTTAGTTCTTGATGAAACAGGAGTTGCTAAACCTACTGAACCTGTTATTGATTCTGTTGAGGCTGCATTAAGTCAGTTGGGTGCTAACATTGATGAAAATAAATCAAAGGAACCTGTTCCTATTTTTACTGAATACAAACCACCATCACGCAAAAGCGCTGAAAATACTCAGATTAGAAAGCCCGAAAATAAGGTTGAGCAGAATGCTTCTCTTACAAGAGCAGAGCTCAGACGCCAGAAAAAGCTTGAGAAAATTAATAGCGAGTTTGAGAAAAAGCTTAGAGAACGCGGCTTTGATTTAGATGAGTCAAAAAGGAAAAAGAGGGCTGTAAGATAAAATAACTCTTTGTTATATATAAATTTAAGGTAGACAAAATGAAAAGAGGTTAAAAAATGAACTATACTGAAATAATTGGAGAAATAAGAGCAGGACTGACGGGTGAATCAAAACATGATTTGGCGTATCTTGGAGAGCAGGCGGATAAATACAAGGACCATAAGCTTGCGTATCAGATTATAGAAGAAATCAGTAAGATGGCTTATGAGGCTCTTCCTGAAGAAAAGAAAAAGGAAATGGACAGAACCCTATTCTATAATGGAAAAAGGCTTGATATAATTTTTCGTGAGGCTAAGGCAACTGCTGATATTCATGACTATGTAACCTCAAATAAGCTAATGAAAGGGATTGTTTCCGTAATAGACAGCCAATTTGCCCATACAAGCGAGAAGGAGCATTATAGCTTTAGAAATCCACTTGAGGAGTATATGTATGTTAATCTGTTCAATCCACAGATAAAATATTTCAAGACTCCGTTTAATTTTTCGGAAATGCTAAGGTTTAATGGATATGTGCTTATTGAGCTTAAAAAAGTAGATGAGGCTATTGAGTTACTTAAAAAGGCTGTAAAATATAATCCTGTTAATGCTGAGGCGTATTTTGAGCTTGCTGAGGCTTATAAGTTGAGTAAAAATACTCAGGAGCTTTTTAATACAACTAGAGATACAATAAAAATTGCAACCTCGTCTTCAATCCTTGCAAGATGCTACTCAAATCTAGGCTTTTACTGCATAGAAATTGAGGATTATAGGTCAGCGGTGGCGTTCTATTATCAAAGCATGAGATGCGAAGAAAATCCTGCAATTGTTGCTGAGTTAAACTATATCAGACAGAGAACAGGCAGGGATATTGAAAAACCGACCGATGTTGAGATTGAGGCAGCGTTTAGTAAATATGATTTAAAGCCCGGTGCAAATCAAGATGTTATTGGTATCGCATTTGCTTTAGGCAAGAGGGCGCTTGAAAGTAATCAAGTAAAGTTTGCTAAGCTGTGTTTAGGTATAGTTTGCGATTTAACCGATGATGAGGAAGTTAAAAAGCTATATGCTGAGATAAAGTAGAATTAAATAGTGCCTTAAGGGGATGGATGCTTAAAATCCGCCCCTTTTTGTATTCCTTTCATAATTGCTCATATGAGTTTTGTATATAATCATAAAATGTAAAATCAATGAATAATCTTTTATATAGAATAATTATAGGGAGATGGCTATATGAACAACATGAATAGAAGAAATGTTAATCCAATGCGTAATAGACAGGTCAATAATAATCAGATGTTAAATCAAAACAGGGTGCCACAAAATAGGGGGAATATAGATTTGGCATATCCGGTAATAAAGGTTGAAAAGCCGAATATAACTTATGCAAGAATTATTCTTGATAATATAGGAGGATGTGCGTCTGAAATGACAGCAATAGCCTTATATGCCTATAATCATGTTGTTTTTAAGGAGTATGAGGATGTTTCTGCTGCATTTGAAAGAATCAATATTTCTGAGATGAGGCATTTTGATATCTTTACTGAGTTGGCTTTACAGCTGGGCGAAAACCCTAGATTGTGGACTCAACGGTACAGCCAAAAAGTATTCTGGTCACCTTCATGTGTTAAATATTCAAAGAATCTGTTAGAGGCATTGAATACTGCAATTAAAGAGGAAGAGGCAGCAATTAAGAAATATGAGCAGCAGATTGAGCAGATTAAAGATGAAAATGTTGTTGAAAATCTTCAGCGAATTATAGTTGATGAAAAAAAGCATCTTGAAACATTTAAAGGCTTGCTCGAAAAATACTCCTCAAACTAGCCTTGAAATGGCGTATATTCTATTAGTAAAATCATCTGTTATTGTTTAAAAATTAAAAAAGTAGAATATACGCCAAGATTTTTTAAATATTTATGCAGTAAAAATGAATAAAAGGTAAACAAATTAATATAAAATTTACAAAATCTATTGACAAGATGTCTATTGGGTGATATAATGTAAAAAACAGTTGTTGTATGCTAACTGAGATATTTATTGGGTGTAAAAAAATACACTTATTTTTCATATAATGAGTTAGCTGTATCTAACCTTACGTAAGGAGGAATTATTATGCCTTTGACAATGGCTAGAATAGGTGACCAGATAAGCATAAAGCGTATCACTGGTAAAGATGAAACTCGTAAATTTCTTGAAAGATTAGGTTTTGTAGAAGGTGAAGCGGTCACAATAGTTTCCATTATAGGTGGAAATATGATTTTAAATGTGAAGAATACGCGAGTTGCTCTTGATGAGAAAATGGCAAGAAGAATTATGGTTTAAGGAGATGGCTTGATGAAAACTTTAAACTCCATTAAGTGTGGGGAAACTGTAACAGTTGTAAAGCTGCATGGTGAAGGTGCCGTTAGAAGAAGGATTATGGATATGGGTATTACAAAGGGTGCTGAGGTTTTCGTAAGAAAGATTGCTCCACTTGGGGATCCGATTGAGGTTAATGTTCGTGGATATGAGCTTAGTATTAGAAAATCTGACGCAGAAATGATTGAGGTTGAGTAACAAGAGGATTTTTCTTGTTGTCTTGTAATATAGTTAGTCACTGCTAACTGATTTGGAGGAGAAGTATGGAAATTAAAATTGCACTTGCGGGCAATCCGAACTCTGGTAAAACTACAATGTTTAACCATCTTACAGGCAGTTCGCAATATGTTGGAAACTGGCCGGGTGTTACCGTTGAAAAGAAAGAGGGTAAGCTTAAGGGACATAAAAATGTAAAGATAGTTGACTTGCCCGGAATCTATTCTCTGTCACCCTATACTCTTGAGGAGGTTGTATCAAGAGAATTTTTGATTAATGAAAAACCTGATGCTATAATTAATATCGTTGACAGTACAAATATAGAGCGTAATCTTTATTTGACAACACAGCTTATGGAGCTTGGAATTCCTGTAATTATCGCTTTGAATATGACTGATATTGTCCGTAAGAATGGCGATAAGATAAATGTTCAGAAGCTAGCTGATGAGCTTGGATGTGGGGTGGTAGAAACATCTGCACTAAAGGGTGAGGGTTGTATAGAGGCGGCTGAAAAGGCAATCTCACTTGCAGAGAAGAAGTATAAAGCCGCAATTAAACATTCATTCTCTAAAGAGATAGAGCAGGTGCTTTCACAGATAGAAAATAAAATTTCAAGCACTGTTGATAGTGTGCAGCTGCGTTGGTTTGCTATTAAGCTGTTTGAACGAGATGAAAAGGTTATAAAACAATTAAAGCTGTCAAAAGAAGTTTTAGATGAAATCGAGGAGATTGTTACAAAGTGTGAGGATGAGTTTGATGATGATGGTGAAAGCATCATCACAAATGAACGATATACATATATTTCAAGCATTATAAAAGATACTGTAAAAAGGCGTAATACATCTAATGTAACAACATCAGATAAGATTGACCGTATAGTTACAAATAGAATTTTAGCATTGCCGATTTTTGCGGTGATTATGTGGCTTGTTTATTTTGTTTCAATTTCAACTGTTGGTGGATGGGCTACTGATTGGGTTAATGATGTTCTGTTTGGTGAGATTATTCCCCCTGCTGTTGAGGGGGCGCTTGAAGGTTTGGGAACTGCAGATTGGTTAAATTCACTTATTCTTAATGGAATTATCGGCGGTGTGGGTTCTGTTTTAGGATTCTTGCCACAAATGGTTGTGCTGTTCATATTCCTTGCAATACTTGAAGATTGTGGCTATATGGCTCGTGTTGCGTTTATTAAGGACAGGATATTTAAAAAGTTCGGGCTTTCAGGTAAGTCGTTTATTCCTATGCTGATTGGTACTGGATGCAGTGTCCCTGGAATTATGGCATCAAGAACGATTGAAAATGAGCGTGACAGAAGAATGACAATTATAACAACAAGCTTTATACCCTGTGGAGCAAAGCTGCCTATAATTGCATTAATAGCTGGTGCGTTGTTTAACGACTCCATATGGGTGGCTCCAGCGGCATATTTTATTGGTGTTATAGCAGTAGTTGTTTCGGGGATAATGCTTAAGAAAACTCAGGGCTTTGCGGGGGAGCCAGCGCCGTTCGTTATGGAGCTTCCTGCGTACCATGTTCCTGGTATAAAGGGGCTTGCTGTACATACATGGGACAGGGTAAAATCCTTTATAATCAAGGCGGGTACGGTTATTTTCCTTGCTTGTGGACTAATTTGGTTTTTGAGCACATTTAATTTCTCATTACAAATGGTTGATGCTGATGAATCTATTCTTTCTAAGCTGGGCAGGGTTATAGCACCTATATTTACACCTCTTGGCTGGGGTAATTGGGAATCAGCAGTTTCTACACTAACTGGTCTGATAGCTAAAGAAAATGTGGTAGGAACATTTGGGGTTCTGTTTGGTCATGAAGAGGTTGCCGAGAATGGTAAGGAAATCTGGGCAGTTCTTGCACAAAGCTTTACACAGCTTTCAGCTTTTTCATTCCTGTTGTTTAATTTATTATGTGCTCCATGCTTTGCGGCAATCGGTGCTATCAGGCGTGAGATGGGAAGTATAAAATTGACTTTGTTCGCAGTTGGTTATCAGACAACTTTTGCATATTCGATATCACTGATGGTTTATCAGTTTGGTAGATTGTTTACGGGAAACGGTAATATTATAGGTGTTCTCGTTGCAGCTGTTTTACTTGTATTTATGCTCTATATGTTGCTTAAGCCGCCTAAAAATTTGAACAATCCAAAATCCCATATTAAAAAGGATGCAAAGGAGAAGGTGACCGTTTAAGGAGGTATTTATATGCCGACTATAATCGTAAGTATTATCATTATTTCATTATTTGCTTTAGCGGGCTATTATTCGTATAAGAAATCAAAAAGTGGTGGCTGCAGTGGTTGTTCAGGCTGCCATAATTCCCAAAGCTGTAGCTCTGTTAAGAATAATAAGAAAAAACAGACGGGGTAAT
>JAAYPV010000025.1 GCA_012519635.1 Clostridiales bacterium | reverse complement strand
CAATGTATTTGATGCAGATATAAACATTCTGACAGAGGTTCCGTATATAACGGAGAACTCGACTATTTTGTTAAAGCTGATTCCTCAGTTATTAAAAAAGTATTCATTAGAAAAGCATGAGCATTGTTCAGAAAATAGTATTGAAAATATAATGAATTACGCTAAAAAATTATTTATTGGTGAAAAATTTGAAAAGCTTGTTGTGATAAGTTTGAATAAAAATCTGCAGATTATATCCAGCAGAGTTGTTGCGACAGGAATTATTAACACCGTAGCGGTTAATATTAAAAAAATAATAGAGTTTACATATCAGTCGAATAGTGATATGATTATATTAGCACATAATCATCCGACTGGAGTGTTAATGCCCTCATCGGAGGATATCAATACTACAAGATATTTGTATAATATATTGAAACCGATTGGAATAACTCTGCTTGACCATGTAATAGTAGCAGATAATAGGGTAATATCAATGAAGGATTGTGGAGTATTTTGTTTAACAGATTAAAAATGGTGGGATAGTATGGATAAATTTGAATTAGTATCTGATTATAAGCCATCGGGTGACCAACCGGAGGCAATTTCAAAACTAGTTGAGGGAATTAATAAGGGTTATAGAGCACAGACATTATTAGGAGTAACAGGTTCTGGTAAAACCTTTACGATGGCGAATGTAATTCAACAGGTAAATAAACCAACACTTGTTTTAGCACATAATAAAATTTTAGCAGCACAGCTGTGTTCAGAATTTAAAGAGTTTTTTCCAAATAATGCAGTGGAGTATTTTGTATCATATTATGACTACTATCAGCCGGAAGCATATATTCCAAGCACAGATAGCTTTATAGAAAAGGACTCTTCAATAAATGATGAAATTGACAAGCTAAGGCATTCGGCAACGACTGCCTTAGCCGAGCGTCGTGATGTAATTATTGTTGCAAGTGTATCCTGTATATATTCATTAGGTAATCCTGATGATTATCGCTCAATGGTTGTATCTATAAGAAAAGGAATGAACAAATCAAGAGAAAAATTACTAGAAGAGCTTGTAAACATTCAGTATGAGCGTAATGATATAAATATGACAAGAAATAAGTTTCGTGTCAGAGGTGATGTGGTTGAGATTTTCTCTCCATCATCGACGGACAAGCTGATAAGGGTTGAGTTTTTTGGAGATGAAATCGACAGGATAAGTGAAGTTAATGTGGTAACTGGTGAAGTTTTAGCTACAATGCAGCATGTTGCCATATTCCCAGCATCACATTATATAGTAAGTCCTGATAAGCTGGAGGAAGCGTTAAAAGAAATTGATGAGGAACTAGCGGAAAGAATAGAGTACTTTACGAGCAGAAACAAGCTTGTAGAGGCACAGAGGATAGCACAAAGAACTCATTATGATATGGAAATGCTGAGGGAAATTGGCTTTTGCAGCGGTATTGAGAACTATTCAAGGGTGCTGTCAAGGCGTCCTAAGGGCAGTGTTCCATATACTTTGCTGGACCATTTTCCAGATGATTATCTGATGATTGTTGATGAAAGCCATGTTACACTTCCACAGGTAAGGGGTATGTATGCAGGTGATAGGGCGAGAAAGGAAACTCTTGTTGAATATGGCTTCAGATTGCCGAGTGCATTTGATAATAGACCGCTTAATTTTGATGAGTTTTATGAGCATATTAATCAAGTTATATTTGTAAGTGCAACACCCGGACCAATTGAGAAGGAGAGGTCACAACAGATTGTAGAACAGGTAATTCGTCCTACAGGTTTGGTTGACCCTGAAGTAATTGTTAAACCAATTGAGGGGCAGATAGAGGATTTATTGTTTGAAATTAATACAAGAGCTGAAAAGAATGAGCGTGTACTTGTTACAACCTTGACAAAAAAGATGGCAGAGGATTTAACAACATATTTGGAGAATATGGGTGTAAGGGTTAGGTATATGCACCATGATATAGACACAATTGAGCGTATGGAGATTATCCGAGATTTGCGTTTAGGAGAGTTTGATGTTCTGGTAGGAATCAACTTGCTGCGTGAGGGACTAGACTTGCCTGAAGTATCACTTGTGGCAATACTTGATGCAGATAAAGAGGGCTTCCTAAGAAGTGAAACATCGCTTATACAAACAATAGGACGAGCTGCAAGGAATGCAGAAGGTAAGGTAATCATGTATGCTGACTGTGTCACAGGTTCAATGGAAAGAGCAATCTTGGAAACTGAACGCCGTCGATTATTACAGATGGAACATAATAAAAAGCACGGTATTGTTCCAAAAACTATTGTAAAGGATATCAGGGAAGTAATAGAAATTACAAATAAAGAGAAGATTGAGCAGACTTCAGATAAAAAGAAGATGACAGTTAAGGAAAGAAAGGAGCTTATTGCGAAGCTTGAGGTTGAGATGAAAAATGCAGCAAAGATGTTAGAGTTTGAGCATGCGGCTTATTTAAGGGATAAGATTGCTGAACACAAAAGGATTTTGGAGGAAATATGAAAGATAAGATAGTAATAAAGGGTGCAAGAGAGCATAACTTAAAAAACATAGATATTGAACTACCTAGAGATAAATTTATAGTTATGACAGGTGTATCAGGTTCTGGTAAATCATCACTGGCATTTGACACAATTTATGCTGATGGACAGAGAAGATATGTTGAGAGCTTATCATCATATGCAAGACAGTTTTTAGGGCAGATGGAAAAGCCTGATGTCGACAGCATTGAGGGCTTATCGCCAGCAATATCAATAGACCAGAAAACAACATCAAAAAATCCGCGTTCAACTGTTGGAACAGTGACGGAAATATACGATTATTTGCGTTTGCTTTATGCAAGAATAGGTGTTCCTCACTGTCCGATATGTAACAGAGAGATTAGTCAGCAGACAGTTGACCAGGTTGTTGATAAAATTATGGGTTTAAAAGAGGGGACAAGGATACAACTTCTTGCACCAATTGTCAGAGGCAGAAAGGGAGAGCATATAAAGGAGCTTGATCAGGCAAGGCGTTCAGGATATGTTCGTGTAAGAATTGACGGTAATATGTATGAACTTTCCGAGGAAATAAAGCTAGAGAAAAATAAAAAGCATACAATAGAGGTTGTTGTGGACCGCCTTGTTATC
This sequence comes from Clostridiales bacterium, assembly GCA_012519635.1. Taxonomy (GTDB): domain Bacteria; phylum Bacillota; class Clostridia; order Oscillospirales; family Ruminococcaceae; genus JAAYPV01. The sequence goes on along the minus strand of JAAYPV010000025.1, from coordinate 9,239 downwards.
AAGGAAGGTATAAATTCTCGTCTTGCTGATAGTCTGGAAACAGTATCATCTCTTTCAGGAGGACTGATAGTTGTAGATGTAATAGATGGTGATGAGATGCTTTTCTCATTAAGCTATGCTTGTCCTGAACATAATATAAGCATTGATGAGCTTACTCCAAGAATGTTTTCATTTAACAATCCGTTTGGAGCATGTGAGAAATGTACTGGGTTAGGAGTGTTCAAGGAAATTGACCCTGATTTGATTATTCCGAACAAGGAGCTGAGTATAAAGGAAGGTGCAATTAAGGCAAGTGGTTGGAATACACTTGATAGTGGCTCTATTGCCATGATGTATTATAATGCCATTGCAAAGAAGTATAATATTTCGTTGTCAACACCTGTTAAGGATTTACCCAAAGAGGTTATAGATGTATTTTTATATGGAACAAAGGGTGAAAAGTTGCATTTAACGCGTTCAACAAGCATAGGTGGAGGACAGTATTACACTGATTTTGAGGGTATTATCAATAATTTAAAGCGTCGTTATAATGAAACAACAAGTGAATATTCAAGAGAAGAAATTTCAGTTTGTATGACGGAAATAAAATGCCCTCAGTGTAATGGAAAGAGGCTTAAGAAAGAAAGCCTTGCTGTTACTGTTGGCGGTATAAATATAAGCGACCTTACAGAAAGATCAGTTATTGATTTACTGGCGTTTTTTGATAAACTGGAGTTAACTGGGCATGAGATGTTTATAGCCGAAAGAATAATTAAGGAGATTAAGGAGCGTTTAGGATTTTTAAAGAATGTTGGATTGGAATATTTGTCTTTGGCACGCTCCTCAGGAACACTTTCAGGAGGCGAAAATCAAAGGATTCGACTTGCAACACAGATTGGTTCATCACTTGTTGGTGTATTGTATATACTTGATGAGCCAAGCATTGGTTTGCACCAAAGGGATAATGACAAGCTGATTGAAACGCTAAAAAGGCTTAGGGATATAGGTAATACATTAGTTGTAGTTGAGCATGATGATGATACAATTCTTGCCTCTGATTATGTTGTTGATATAGGCCCAAAGGCTGGAGTTTACGGTGGTGAGATAGTATTTCAGGGTACACCTGATAAATTGCTTAAATGTGATGAATCAATTACAGGACAGTATTTAAGTGGTAAAAAAGTTATTCCATTGCCTGAAGAAAGACGAAAGGGAAATGGATTGTTTTTAAGGGTAAATGGTGCTAAGGAGAATAATCTGAAAAACATTGATGTATCCATACCACTTGGACAGTTTGTATGTGTTACAGGTGTTTCAGGTTCGGGGAAGTCATCACTTGTAAATGAGGTTATATATAAACATCTTGCAGCAAAGCTTAATCGTGCAAGAATAAAATGCGGAGAATTTGACAGCATGGAGGGTATAGAAAATCTTGACAAGGTTATAAATATAGATCAATCACCGATTGGCAGAACACCTCGTTCAAATCCTGCTACTTATACTGGGGTATTTACTGATATAAGGGATTTGTTCGCACAGACAAGCGATGCAAAAATGCGTGGTTATGGTCCTGGAAGGTTTTCCTTCAATATCAAAGGAGGACGCTGTGAGGCATGTGAGGGTGATGGAATATTAAAGATAGAGATGCATTTTTTACCTGACATATATGTACCATGTGAGGTTTGTAAGGGCAAGAGATATAATCGTGAAACACTGGAAGTTTTGTATAAAGGCAAGTCCATATATGATGTATTAGATATGACGGTTGATGAGGGAGTGGAATTTTTCAGTTCAATTCCGAAAATTGCAAGAAAGCTGTTGACTTTACAGGAAGTAGGTCTTGGCTATATAAAAATCGGACAATCCTCTACGACATTATCTGGAGGAGAGGCACAGAGAGTCAAGCTTGCAACAGAGCTTTCCAAGCGTCCGACAGGTAAAACCATATATATTTTAGATGAGCCGACAACTGGCTTGCATACTGCAGATATTCATAAACTAATTGAAGTATTGCAGAAATTGGTTGATACAGGAAATACTGTTCTTGTTATAGAACATAATTTAAATGTAATTAAAGTTGCAGATTATATTATAGATTTAGGACCTGAGGGTGGCGATAAGGGTGGAACAATTTTAGCAACGGGAACACCTGAAGATATTATTGCTTGTGAGAAATCATATACAGGTCAATATTTAAAAAAATATCTTCAAAAATGATTAGGAGATAGATTAATGATTGTAACAGCTTTAAAAACTAGGATAGTCGAAAAATCCTCATGCAGTCTAGAGGAGCTTTTATCAGATTCTATTGAATCTATATCTGAAAATAGTGTTATAGCTATAAGCTCAAAGATAGTTTCTCTTTGTGAGGGGAATGTGGTTGAAAAAGGGAGTATAAGCAAGGATGAGCTTATAGAAATGGAGGCGGATTTCTTTCTTCCTAAAAGCAATAGCAGGTATGATGTTTATTTAACGATTAAAAATAATTTGCTGATGCCATCAGCAGGCATTGATGAATCAAATACAAATGGATATTATTTGACTTTACCAAATGATTCTCAAAAAACAGCAAATTCATGCTGGACGTTTCTGAGGGAAAGGTATAATGTGAAAAACATTGGGGTCATCATAACTGATAGTGTACCTTTTCCTTTAAGATGGGGCGTAACAGGAAGATGTATTGCCTGCTGTGGATTCAAGCCTGTTAATAATAAAATTGGTGATAAGGATTTGTTTGGAAATACATTAACAAAGACTCAGGTAAATATTGCAGATGCATTGGCGGCATCTGCGGTTTTATGTATGGGTGAAGCAAATGAGCAGACTCCGATTGCTATAATTGAGGATATAAGCTTTGTAAGCTTTGTAGATTATCCTTCCACAGAGCAGGAATTAAATGAGATAAATATTGATATTAAAGATGATTTATATGAGCAAATTTTAAGCAGTGTTGAATGGAAAACTAACAGGAAATAAAAAGTATATGTTTATTAATGTGAAGTATGCTAGTCTATGATGGGTACTTTTTATTATAAATCAACACATAATTGAATGTTATGTTTTTATTAAGCTCTTGACTAATTAGTTTGTAAACATTATAATGAAATCATCAATATTGGCGAAAAGGAGAGAATGTATTTATGAAGGGTTATGCTAAAAAAATCATGTCAGTACTTACTGCTACAATTATGCTGCTTACTGTGTTAGTAGCTACTCCGATTAATGCTGAAGAATTCCAAGCTCCGCAAATGGAGTGGGGAAGGCTTCCAATAGGTGGAGGCGGCTTTGTTTCAGGAATTGTTACAGGGCAAGAGGCAATGTACCTAAGAACTGACGTTGGTGGTGCTTATCGCTACGAGGATGGCAAATGGGTTCAGCTTTTAAACCACATTTCTGAGGAGGACAGGGGTTATTTAAGCGTTGAAAGTATCGCTATTGACCCAACTGATGATGATATAGTTTATATGTTAGCGGGCTGTAATTATTTCAGTAACGCAAGAACAGTAATTTTCCGTTCAACAGATGGCGGAAGAACTATGGATACAGTTGATGTAAGTGATTACATAAGAGTTCATGGAAATGGTCCGGGCAGGCAAAATGGTGAAAGATTAGCCGTTGATCCTAATAACACTAATGTACTTTATTGCGGTGGAAGAACAGGTGGACTTATAAAGAGTACAGACTATGGTAAGACATGGACAATGGTTGATACGCTTGATGTACTTGATACAGAGGTTAAGTGGCCACAATGGACTGATTTGGTGCTTAAATCAACAGCAAATCAGAATGGTATTTGCTCAATTGTTGTGGATGCACATGATTCTGATACTGTTTATGTAGCTGTTTCAAAAATAGGTGAAACTAATGTTTATGTAACAAGAGATGGTTGCAAAACATGGTCAGCTTTGGATAAATCACTTCCTACAAATTTATATCCACAGAGAATAAAGCTTGATGCAAATAAGGATTTGCTTATTATGTATTCTGATGGAGTATCCTGTGATGGTTCAAAGGGTGCTGCATATAGGTATGATACAATTACAGGAGCTTTAACAGATATAAGCTTACCTGAAAATCATCCAGTTGGTGATATAACATCGTTAAAGAACGATGCGAATAAGCTTGTTGCTACAACTTGTGGACGCTGGTGGACACAGGCTTGGTCTGATAACTGGAAAGAAAATTGCTATGGTGATATAAGTTTTGTATCAACTGATGGTGGAAATACATGGAAACAAAATGATATTGGTGGTAAATATGGTTCAACAAACAGACTTCATGATGGGGGCTTTACATGGATATATGGAAAGGCAATCCACTGGAGTGGTTGTATTGTAATAAACCCTAAAAATGAAAATCAAGTATTTATTACTTCAGGTAATGGAGTATTTACAAGTGATAATATTTGGGATGAAGAGCCACAATTCTACTTCAATTCTCATGGTATTGAAGAAGTTGTTGCACTTGACCTTGTAAGTGTACCAGGTGGTTATGTTTATTCTGCAATCGGTGATTATGATGGCTTTATACATAAAAATTTAACTGATTATGCACCTGTGCATAAACCTAATTTAGGCTCAACATCAGCGATTGCTTATTGTCCAACAAATCCAAATGTAATGGTTCGTGCATCAATGAATGGTACATCAAGTCCAACAGGATATTATTCGCTTGATGCTGGTGAAACCTGGATAGCTATGGGTAATGGAAAGAATTTGACAAATGGAAAATGCGCTATTACAGAGCTTCCAGATGGGACTTATAGAATTATTTGGAGTGGCGTTGAGGCAAATGAAACATTGTATACAGATGATTTTGGTGAAACATGGACAAAATGTGCAGGTGTTGCGGGTAAGCTATATTTAGCAGTTGACTCCGAAAAGCCTAATTATGTTTACGCTGGAGGAAATGATAATAATCCATACGACCCTAATTATAAGAGCCATAACTTCCTATATGTAAGTGATGATTACGGTGCTACATTTGAAAAAAATATAATTTGTGAGTATGATAGAGCAGAGGATTATAGCAGAATTGCATTTGCAACAGGTACTTCGGGTAAGGTATTTGCTCCTGCTGGATATTATGGCTTGTGGGTAACAACAGACTATGGCAAGAATTTCAAGAAATTTGATGATGTTCAATACTGTTCAGCAGTGGGCGTTGGTAAGGCTAAAACAGAAGGCGGGCCTCTTACAATTTACATCTGGGGCGAGGCAAACAATACTGGAGTGAGAGGTATTTATCGTTCAACAGATGATGGCGAAACATGGATAAGAATTAATGATGATGAGCATCAGTTTGGAGGACCTGGAAACGGTAAATTTATTGTTGGCGATATGAACACCTTTGGTACTGTATATATGAGCACAGTAGGTATGGGAATTGTTTATGGTAGAGAAGTGAGTGAAACACAACCTGAAGATGTTTTAGGAGATGTTAATGGTAACGGAGTGGTTGATATTGCTGATATTATAACATTGAAAAAGCATCTATTGAATGTAAAACCGCTTAATACTGTACAGGCTAAAAGAGCAGATGTAAACAAGGATAAGAAAATTGATACTTTTGACTATATTAAAATCATGCAAATATTATTAAACAAGTAAATCTTGTAATTACTTAACAAAGCTTTACAGCAAAGAGAGTTATCTCTTTGCTGTTTTCTTTTTAATATTGCATAAATCGGGGAAAAGTATTGTAAATTCGATGTATTTTTGATATACTTAATATAAGTAGAATTATATTATTGTGAAAAAAGGAGTAGTGTTATGAATATTGTCGTTGCATCTTCAGGAGGACCTACAAGTGCAATAAATGCATCTATTGCAGGTGTTTATCTGGAGGCTGTAAAGCATAGCAGTATTAACAAAATTTATGGGGCATTTAATGGAATAGAGGGCATATTGGAAAACAGGCTTGTAGATTTAAGGGAACAGTTAAATGATGATGGAGCTGTTGAATTATTGAAGAATACACCATCAACAGTGCTTGGCTCATGCAGATACAAGCTTCCAAAGGTTGAGGATGATATTACTGTTTATGAGAAGGTGGTTACATATTTTAAAGAGAAGGATATTGGAGCATTTTTTTATATCGGCGGAAATGACTCAATGGATACCGTATGTAAGCTGTCAAGGTATATGAAAGAAAATAATATTGATATAAAGGTTATTGGTATCCCAAAAACTATTGACAATGATTTGATGTATACTGACCACACACCAGGATTTGGCTCTGCTGCTAAATATGTTGCTGCAACAATATCGGAAATAACTAGGGATAGTATGGTTTATAGTGCAAAATCGGTAACTATTGTAGAAGTAATGGGGCGCTATGCTGGCTGGCTTACTGCCTCTTCGTGTGTTTTAAAGGAAAGGGGAGAGTCAGCTCCACATTTGATATATCTACCTGAGGTGCCATTTTCAACTGAAAAGTTTATTGAGGATATTAAAATCAAACAGGAAAAGCATAAGGCTGTAATCATAGCGGTTTCAGAGGGTGTAAAAAATGAGGAAGGCTGCTATGTTGCTGAATGTTACCAATCCGGTGAGAATGATGCGTTTGGTCATAAATATCTTGCTGGAGTAGGAAAAATGCTTGAAGATCTAGTTAAAAATGAAATTGGTTGCAAGGTACGCTCTATTGAGCTAAATGTTATGCAGAGATGTAGTTCACATATTGCATCTAAAACAGATATTGATGAGGCTGAGCATATTGGTTCGAAGGCTGTTTTAGCTGCACTTAATGGAGAAACAGGCAAAATGATGATTCTCAGTCGTGTATCCAATAATCCATATAAGGTGGAAATACAAACAATAGATGTAGATGATGTTGCAAATCATGTAAAATACTTTCCGATTGAATGGATTAATGAGGATAAAAATAATGTTAAAAATGAAGCAATTAATTATTTTTTGCCACTAATTCAGGGAGAATTAAATATTAAAATGGATAAAGGAATACCTGTTCATTTTAGAATAAAAAAATAAAAAAAGTTGAGGGAAGTTATGCATATTTACTTGACAAAAGAGTTAAAAAATGAGATACTTTATTTAGTATAATGCAATAATTAAGGAGGGGAATTAAATGAAGAAATTAGTCAGTATAGCTGTTGCATTTGCTATGACTGTTGGTACTGCTATGACGCTTGTAAGCTCCACAAATAATAGTGATAGCAAAGTTGAGGCGGCTTCAACTGGGTCTAAGCATAATTATGTAGAGGCACTTCAGAAATCACTGTATTTTTATGAGGCACAACAGGCAGGACCTTTGCCTGAATGGAATCGTGTTGCATGGCGTGCAGATGCAACAATGAATGATTATGTTTTAGGAGGATGGTACGACGCAGGTGACCATGTAAAATTTAATCTTCCAATGGCTTATACAGCATCAATGCTTGCATGGGGCTTATATGAATACGGAGATGGTATTGAGGCAAGCGGTCAAAGGGAGATATTGGAAAGAAATCTTGAGTTTGCACTTGATTATTTTGTTGACTGCGATATGGGAGATAAGGTGGTTTATCAGGTTGGAGATGGAACAGCAGATCATGGCTGGTGGGGTTCAGCTGAAATGGTGGAATATGTGATGGAGAGACCATATTTCACAACTGATGCGTCATGTGTAGTAGGAGAAATGGCAGCTGCACTTGCTGCTGGTTATGCTGCACTTGATGGAAGGTCTCCGAAAGCTGATACATATCTGGAGCATGCAAAGAGTATGTTTAAGTTAGCGGATACTGTAAGAAGCGATGAAAATTATACTGCTGCAAATAATTTCTACACCTCATGGAGTGGATTTTGGGATGAGCTTTTCTGGGCGGCAAACTGGTTATATATTGCAACAGGTGACCAGTATTATTTAGATAAGGCAACATCCTATATTCCAAATTTGGGTAAAGAAATGGTTTCTAAGGAATTGAAATATACTTGGGCACATTGCTGGGACGATGTGCAGCAGGGTGCAATGCTTTTATATGCAAGAAATACAATGGACCCTACCTATATAAAACAGGTTCAGAAGCATCTTGATTATATGACAGTTGGTTACGATGGAAATGTTGTTTCAAAGCTTGAGGGTGGACTCGTATATATTGATATATGGGGCTGTCTGAGATATGCTTGTAATGTTGGATTTATAGCTGCTGTATATTGTGATACGGTTATAGATGACCCTGTTTTAATTAAAAGATATACTGATTTGTATGAAACACAGATAAACTATTGCTTGGGAGATAATCCGCTAAATCGAAGCTTTGTGGTAGGCTATGGCAAGGATTATCCGATTAATCCACATCATAGAACAGCACATGGCACATGGGCAAACAGTATTCAAAATCCACCTAATAATAGAAATCTTCTTTATGGTGCATTGGTCGGTGGTCCAACACAGGCTGGGGATTATGAGGATGACAGAGAGAACTATATAAATAATGAGGTTGCAACTGATTATAATGCAGGTTATACAGCATTACTTTGCAAAATGGTTAGTAAATATGGTGGAGAGCCATTAGCTGATTTTCCACCAAAATTAGTAAAGACTGAACCAGAATTTTTTGTTGAGGCATTTGTTTCGGGAGCAACTAATCAGTCAACTACTATAAAAATGAATCTTACAAATCATTCGGCAGCACCTGCAAGGGTTGCAGATAATCTATCATTTAATTATTATATGGATTTATCTGAGGTTCTTGAGGCGGGCTATAGTGTTGATGATATATCCATTTTTGTGGACTATGATGAAAGCGGAATAGCGAAAGTTTCAGATTTAATTCACTATGATGGTTCAATTTATTATATAAATATAGCAATTGATGATGGAAGGGTTGTAATGCCAATTTCAGCTCAGCTTCATCAGACAGAGGTGCAATTAAGAATAACTCTACCTAGTGGTATTAGCTGTTGGGACGCTACAAACGACTATTCAAATCAGGGTATTATGGGTATCGATGAGGGAGTTTTAACAGATAAGATACCTGTTTATGAAAACGGAAAATTAATTTATGGTGTTGAACCTGATGGAACTGTTCCGGACGATGATACACCTGGAGTTTCTGAGCTTAAGGGTGATGTAAACTGTGATGGAAAGATTGCTATTAATGATGTTATAATGATGAAGCAATACATTTTGAATGTAAAGACGCTCAGTACACAGGGTGGAAAAAATGCGGATATGAATAACGATAAAAAGATTAACACATTTGATTTATCATTGTTATTGCGAAAGCTATTAGCTTAATAAAAAAACGGAAAGCGATT
>JAAYPV010000128.1 GCA_012519635.1 Clostridiales bacterium | reverse complement strand
TAAGCATTGCAATAAAAATATTCTTAAAATTTTCTATATCTATCTTTTTATCCTTTAATAAGCTTGCTAAAACATCAAGCATATCCATTAAGTCAGCCCATAGCTTCTTTATTTCCTTTGCAATATCTGAATATCCGCTTTCTTTGTAACTTTGTGCCAGACCACTCACATTTTTAGGAGCATTAACTTCCTCAAGCAAGGTATATAAAGCTTTGCATATCTCATATCCTGTTGCGTCCTCGCATGAATTCTTAAATTTGACTATTGGTGTAATGAGTTGGGTTCGAATTTCCTCTATTTTTTCATTTTTATCAAATTCAAACTCACTTAGCCATAAATCTCCATCAATATCCCACTTGTAACAATAGTTTTCAAGCAACGAAATATTCTGATAACCTATACCGATAAGCTGTGTTTTAGCATATTTAAAAATTAATTCCGATTCTATTTTCTTATTTGCAGCAATTTCAAGTATGCTTGTTATCAGAACCATGATAGATGTGTGCATTAATGTTTTCTTAACATCCATAAAATATGGAATCTCATATCTTTCAAAGGTTGACTCAAAAATGCTTGTGTAATCTGAAATTTGTCTTGAAACTATTGCAATATCCTTGTATTTATAACCCTCCTCAATTATCAGTCTTCTTATCTCAGCGCAAACAAATTCAACTTCCTGATATAAATTTTTTGACTCAATTATTCTAACTGCAGGGCTTTCAGTTTCTAAATACATAACCTTTCTGTTAGTACGCAATATATTTTTTTCAATATGTGACAGCTCTTTTTTTCTAAATCTATATGGCTCCTGCAAAAAACGAATATTGTATTCTCTGCCATACTTTTTTGAAATATAATTAAGCTTTGCAAAAGTTTTGTTCACTGTTTCAAAAAGTGAAAATTCAGGAGCTGTTACATCATCTGTACGCAATGCTATGTATAATTTATCACATTCAGAAATTATTACATCAAGCATTTCATACTCGTCACCTGTAAAGCTCTCAAACTCATCTATGAAGAAGATTGTATCCTTAAAATAATCATTCATATTCGCAATGGCCGCTGCTTCAGAAATATCTGTTAAGCTATCCTTCAGCTTATTTTTCTCAAGCAATTTATCATAAGCTGAATATAGCATCGCAATATCTTTTATCTTATCCTTAATCTGTAAATTAATATTAGTCGTTCTTTGAATTAGCATATCAGGAGTTATACCTGCTTTTCTGAACTCCGAAACAGCCTGTATTACATTTTCTATAAATGCTGTATTAAACGATTGCTTTTCATAAAAATCAAGCCATTTATTATCCCTAACTTCCTTTATAGCCTCATACATTAGAACTGTTTTTGTCATCTCATCAGCATATTCACCTGACTTGTTACCATTTGCTAGAAATATTTCCTTCGACAAGGTTGTAAAGGTAAGGCAGTTTATTTCATTATACTTTTCTACACCAACAGTATTATAGAGCTTTTTGTCAAATTCAAATGAGAATTGTTCAGGAACAATTACATATATCCTTTTGCCTGAGCCATATTCCTCTATGATTTTATTAATCAACTCAGTAGATTTTCCATGACCTGAACCACCTAAAATATAATTAAGCATAAATACAACTCCTTATGTCATTATTGAACAAGAAGATGTTAGCAAAGCCAACATCTTCAATTAAGTTTTCTTATTCACTTCATTAATATCCATTTAAGTGATGAGTTTTCATTATCTCTGGATAGTTTTTATATGCTATATTTAAATCCACTCTACCCTCTATTCCGTTAACTATTCCATTAGATGTATATTGCCAGATTCCATAAGAACCTGTATATGTAGGCTTTTCATTCCATTCCGCAAGCCAAACATCATATCTTTCAAGTATATCCTGTCTTACATAATTAACTAGAAAATTCTTGTAGCTATATATTCCTACATAATAACCCTGCGCCTCAACAGTCGAACAAAATGCTTCTATTATTTTTGAAACCGCTTCCTTGCCCAATGCTTTTTGTCTTTCTTCCTCAATATCAAACATTACAGGATACTCCAGTTTATATCCCCTTATAACATCAAGACAAACCTGAGCCTCTTGTATCGCCTCCTCTGGTGTTACCGCATAGCTGTACCAGTATACACCACAGTTTATACCTGCCTTTTTAGCATTTTCTATATTTACTCTGAAGTTTGCATCCTCTTGATGATGGAGCTTTCCATACCCCGCCCTTATTATTGCAAAGGTAAAACCAGAAGCCTTCACCTTTTTCCAGTCAATTGTGTTTTGCCACCTTGAAACATCAATTCCATGAGTTGTATATGGTTTTGGATCAACTTCTTCTGGGGGAGATTTAAGTATATCAAAATAATTCTTTTTAGCCTTGCAGCTATCAAATACATTTATTTTTTTATCCACAACCTTATCATATTTAAAATACATTTTCTCTCTTCCCAATATTGCAGAATTAATATTTCTGAATTCATAATTATAAGTATCGGTTAAAGCATTATATGTAGGTGCATTATATACAGAGCTTTCCAGTTCTTCAGCCTTTGCCCTTATGGACGGCAGAAATAAATACATTGTTAACAGCGATACAAGCAATATGCATATTTTCCCAATTAATTTATTGTTAATTTTGCCCATATAGTAAAATTCCTCCTAAAAATATAAAAAACAATTCATAAATATTGTTAAAAATTATACTGCAAATTTAAAAATAATTATAATCCATTATAGCATAAAAGTAAATAAAAATCTTCATTTTTCTTGTTTTTTTTAAAAAATTAATACATTATAAATTATATTTGTAGGAGGTACATAAAAAAATATAGTTTTATTGTAAAACTAACACAAAACATTGTTTTATAAGTGCTCTTTCTTGGGTATACTATTCAAATTAATATTTAAAATAATTACATTTTCATATTAAAAAATAAAGCTACCAGCTCTTTGTATTTTAACTATTGAAATAATTACTATATTATGATATAATTATAAAATAAAGATTTATTCTATAAAGGAAGTGTATTTTTTGAGTGCAAACATAAAAACATCAAGTAATAGTACAATTTTAAAAGTAAGAAGTATAATGCATGAAATTCAAAAGGTTATTATCGGCAAAGAAAAAATAATCGCAAAAACACTCCTTGCAATCATTTCTAAAGGACATATCCTTATTGAAGATATTCCAGGAGTGGGAAAAACTACACTTGCTCTTGCATTTTCTAAAGCACTTTCCCTAAATTATAATAGAATGCAATTTACTCCAGATGTTCTCCCTACCGATGTTACAGGATTTACCATATATAATAAGACAACAGGTAACTTTGATTATAAGCCGGGTGTCGTTATGTGCAACCTTTTCCTAGCTGATGAAATTAACAGAACCTCAAGTAAAACTCAATCAGCTTTGCTTGAAATTATGGAGGAAAGTAAGGTTACGGTGGATGGTATCACTCGTGAGCTTCCTAAACCATTTATAGTAATTGCAACTCAAAATCCCATCGGCTCAATTGGCACGCAAATGCTTCCCGAATCACAGCTTGACCGCTTTATTATTAAGTTAAGTATGGGCTATCCTGATATAAATAGTGAAATTAATATAATTAAATCTAAACAGAACAATAACCCTATGTCGCAGGTAAATTCAGTTCTTTCTACTGATGATATTCTCTATATGCAACAACTTGCTGACTGTGTTTATATTGATGATAAGGTATATCTTTATATTGCAAGATTAATTGAGGCAACAAGGAAACACCCCCTAATCAAGCTTGGTGTAAGTCCTAGAGGAACACTTGCATTAACTAATATGGCAAAATCCACCGCCCTAATAAGAGGTCGTGATTATGTCATTCCTGACGATGTTACATATATTTTTAACGATGTTGTTGAACATAGAATATTGCTTAATTCCAAGGCAAGAATTAATGATGTTACTGTTAAATCCGTACTTGCTGAAATAATCAGCAATGTTCCCGTTCCTGAAATAAACATGTAGGTGTATATCATGGGTAAAAAATTAGTTATTTACACAATTCTTCTATTTATCTCAATATGCTTTTTTATCCTATATGTTGATTTATTATCACTTATTTTTCTTGTGATTACTATTTCTTATCCAATTTCAATGTTTGCAATATTGAATATTGTAAAAAAGAAGTCCAATGTAAATATATCGTCAAAAACTATGGTCTGTTCTAAAAATTCTGACATAGATATCAAAGTCACTATAGAAAATAGCAGTCTTTTTCCAATTCCGAATGCTGTTATAAATATTACATACCAAAATACCCTTGAGGGACTTCCGGACAGGCTTACGGCTGTTATCCCAATTCAGGCACGAAACCGTCAAGAGGTTAACTTTAAACTTACCTCAAAATATTGTGGTAAAATAGAAATTAACTTACAAAATATAACAATAATAGACTACTTGAAGTTATGTTCTATTAAACTCGTCCCTAAACAACCCACTGTCAGCATTGTCGTTACTCCTGATTGCCACTCCATTGATGCATATCTTTCTAACAAATTTTTGGAAAATCAGGATAGTGATATATTTTCAAAGACTAAAAGCGGTGATGACCCATCTGAAATTTTCGATATAAAAGAATACCATGAAGGGGATAAAATCAACAAAATACATTGGAAATTAAGCGCTAAGACTAATTATCCTATGGTTAAGGAATATAGTCGTCCAATAACAAATAACACACTGATTATATTTGATTTTTACTACCCTAAAACTGATGAAAAAAACATTGAAATATTCGATACCCTTGCTGAAACATTATTATCAATTTCCTTTTTTCTTATCGAAAACAATAGTATCCATACAATAGCTTGGTATAATCAATTTACTGATAAATTAGAATCAGATGTCATAAACAATGAGGAGGATATTTTTAAACTTCTTGGAAATATTTTTAATGCTAGAAATTTTTTTGACAGTCCACATGCTTTAATAAATTACGCTCATTCTGATTCCAATTATAAATATGTTCATACAATCTACTTGACTGCATTTGCAAATTCAGACTCTTTAAATCTTCTTGCTAATATTAACAATTGCGTGAAAAAAACACTGCTCCTTGTCGGAGAGGAAAATAATATTACCACTACTGAAAATTATTTAGATATAAATTCTGTCAACATAAAACCTAATAAAATAAAACAGTGTTTAGCTGATTTTATAATATAATTCATAGAAGGAATTAAGAGTATGGTTAAACGAACTAACAATAAAAAAACAATTAAAAGTCCCAAAAAAAGTATAATAATAAAAGACCATATATCACTTTCTGTTTTACATAAGCAGGAATATTCTTTTAAATATCTTGCAAGGATTTTAACCGCTTTTTTCGGTTGCTTTGGAGCTATTTATAGCTTTATCAGCCTATTTAGCTTTAAGTTTTATGAATTCGG
>JAAYPV010000127.1 GCA_012519635.1 Clostridiales bacterium | reverse complement strand
GTATTCACCTTAGCTTTTCTAATTGAATTAATCATATTCGGCACCAAAACACCAGCCAAAACAGCAAGTATTCCCATTACCACGATTAATTCTATTAATGTAAAGCCCTTAACTTTTCTTTTCAAAACTAATCCCTCCTATATAACATTCAACCATTGCCGTAAACCTAAACAGACATAATTACCGCATATTATTCTTACTAGTATAGCAAGTATAACAGTTTTTTTATGTAATGTCAATAGTTTTTCGGTTAAATACTTGACAAAATTTTATTATATGGTAAACTAATTTATATAACTATTCTTTAAAAAGGAGCTTAATATAATGAAGCTAACGAATATTATTTCCATACTTCTCTCTCTTATAATGTCAGTTTTACTAATGACATCACTTACTACTTTTTCAGAGGAAACTGATACAACAGCAGAACCCACCACTACAACTGAAACAACAACCTTGCCTAGCTATGAAGAACATGATTGCTTTTATCTAATATATGATACTCAAGGCTATGAGGCATCTGCTGATTTAAGCCCACGACTTTTAGTTAAAGGTAATGAAGTAACTATTACAAGTGCTTCTATTTATAGAGAAGGATATGTAAATTATGCGTGGACTGATGGAGAGAATGTATATTTAAACGGCAGTACACTGATAATGCCCGGACATAATGTTACACTTACTCCACTGTTCCACAAGATTTATAAAATAACATATACCGCAGGAAACTATGATGATATCTCTGGTAGTACTGAAATTTCTTTTGACAGACATGAATCATTCGTTTTTGATTTGGCTAATTCCACGAGGTTTTCAAGGTCTGGATTCAATTTAACATACTGGCTAGATGTTGAAACAAATGAAAAATACAAACCTATCTCACAATATCAGATGCCTTCAAGAGATGTGGTTTTAGAGGCTGTTTGGGAACCTATTACATATAATATCATGTTCTCATCGAATACTCCTGTAAGAGAATCATTTACCGTTGCTGGAACCTATGGCACTGAAATCACCCTGCCTTTATGCCGCTTTAAATATGAAGGGTATAAATTTGTTGGCTGGACCTATGGCTCAACACTTTATAAGGCGGGCGATAAATTTACCGTTCCTGCTGCTTTACCTGGACTAAGCATTGCATTAAAGGCTAAATGGGAGCCTCTTGATGGAACTGAAGAAGCAGATGTTAATGTATTTAGCTATATTGCTTTAAAACAGCAAATCGGTAAAGGTGAAGTTACTGCCGAAGAAATAAAAAATTCTAAGGCATTCCTGCTAAACTGTAAGGATTAATTGCTATACTACTATAATATGCACATAAATTCTTATTGTTGAATTTATGTGCATATATGTTTTTATCAGAAAAATGTCATCTGCTTGCTTTCGTATGCCGATTTATAGCCAGCAATTATGTCATTCATTCTATACAGTATCCCATATTTTCTACACTCTTCTGACAATAATTTATATAATCTTCGTGCATTTGGGCTATGACATTCATAGCTGTTTCCATACTGCCCGACATACCTTTCCTTCATGCTTGGAAATAGCTCATCTAGCTTTTTATAGAAATAATCACGCTGATTCGCACGAAGTGTTACACCAAATGCCGGATAAATAAATCTTGCACCGCTCTCACCCGCAAGCTTTACAAGCTGGAGTACATTTTCTTCATTATCAGCAATAAAAGGCAGAACAGGCATAAGCAGAACTCCTGCAAAAATTCCTGCATCAGTCAGTCTTTTTATCGCCAAAAACCGTTCTGAGGATACAGCAACATTCGGCTCAATTTTTCTTGATATTTCATCATCACTTGTTGTAATTGTAATCTTGCACAATACAGGTGAATGTTTTCTTATCCGTTGCAGAATATCAATATCACGAATTATTAAATTGCTTTTTGTAGCTATGGATACGCCAAAACCATATTTATCAATCAACTCCAATGCCCTTCGAGTGAGGCATAATCCCTTCTCAAAAGGGTTATACGGGTCACTCATTGCACCTGTTCCGATAACTCCAGTTTTTCTCTTGGATTTAAGCTCCTTTTCAATCAGATTAAGTGCATTCTCCTTTAATCTAACTGTATCGAAATCTTCAACCCTATAGCACTCACTTCTGCTGTCACAATAAATACAGCCATGACAGCAGCCTTTATAAATATTCATATTGTAGTTATTCCCAAACCAATTATTATTCTCTGCATATGAGGATATAATGGTCTTTGCCGAGATATACTCCATAGCACACCACCCAATTATTTGCTATTATTATAAACTCTTTCTATTCTATTGTCAATAATTATACGGATAGTCCAAAGAAACCTTTCCCCCAGTAGGGATTAAGGCAAAGTCCATTCATAACTTTTTAAATAAAAAAACAGACAGGAATT
>JAAYPV010000024.1 GCA_012519635.1 Clostridiales bacterium | reverse complement strand
CCTAAGCAAAAACAAAGGGACAGCAATCCGCTGTCCCTTATCTCTATATTATTTAATTAGCTTTAATATAATTTATTGGGTTTTGTGGTATTCCGTTGTACCTAACCTCAAAGTGAAGATGATTTCCAGTTGAATCTCCTGTCGAACCGATTCCACCGATATACTCACCTCTTGTTACTACCTGACCCACAGATACATTAATCGAACTATTATGTGCGTAGACTGTTACATATCCGTCGCCATGATCGATTCTTATACAATTTCCGTATCCACCTGAGTCCCAACCCGCGTAAATTACCCTTCCATCAGCTGCAGCATATATCTCTGTACCAGATGGTGCTGCAATATCAATACCCTTATGATTTCTATTGCTGATAAATCCATCGCTTATATAGCCACCGTTAACGGGCCAACTAAACTGACCACTACCAGCTAATACTGTATTTGATGAGGAAGGCTTTGCGATATATGTCCCTATACCGACTTCTTCCGTAACTGGCTCTTTTGTAAGCTGTGAACTAATAACCTCTCTTGTGACCTCCACGCCATCTACATAGTACACGTTTTCGACGTTTGTCATCTCGCCCTTAACGCCCTTTGTAAGAACAGCCCTCTGTCCTTTATTGAGTTTACTTGTTTCCACTTCAACCGTATCGTAGTCAATATACGTCGTAGTCTGTATGACTCTTATATATTCAATCGGCATAAAGCTTACATTTCTCTTAATTTTTAAAATATCACCAGCAATACAAGAGTTAGCAAGTTCAGGATTTAACGCCATCAAATCCTCAACACTCATATTGCACTTCTGTGCGATAATTAGCGGTGTATCATTTTCATTTACAACATATGTTGCATCTTCTTTTCGTGTGCTTTTCAGCTTTTTGATTACATCCACTTCATCGGTAAGGCTATCTGTCAAGTAAATACCCTTGACATATTCAACATCCTTTTGAAATCTGATTGCTGTTGCAGTACCGCTTGTGTCGCAGTTTGCAAGCATATTTGCAAGTTCCTGAACAATGACATCCTTATCAAGAACCGCACCGATAAATTCATCATCAACATAAATTCCGTATGCTTCTGTCAGTTCAGCATCCGAACTGCTGAGCATCTTATCGGCCAGCTGACCCGGATTTACATACTGGTCATTGCTATTAATTACTTTCAAGGAATATCGTGGAGCAAACTCCATTTCTATTCCGCCGTCAACCTGAGCAATTCTTTTTTGAACCTCCTTGGTTGCAGCATCAAAATCCGTTTCCGCATTAACTATCCCCATCTCTTGACCGTTATACTGAACACTTAAACCGTATTCAAGGCCTGACACGCAATTGACTATTCCAATCAAA
This sequence comes from Clostridiales bacterium, assembly GCA_012519635.1. Taxonomy (GTDB): domain Bacteria; phylum Bacillota; class Clostridia; order Oscillospirales; family Ruminococcaceae; genus JAAYPV01. The sequence goes on along the minus strand of JAAYPV010000024.1, from coordinate 13,475 downwards.
AACGCTATTGAGACAACGGGCGCTACATAATTAAATGCAGTTGATAAAAAATCTCCTGTTCCTGAATAAAATCTTCCAAAACTCTTAAAAACCTCTTTTATGAAAGCTTTTTTACCAAGCTTTTTTGCTGTATTAAGATTAGTTCGTATCTCTTCGGCACATTGCTTTCGGTCGGCCACAAAACCTGCAAGCTTTTTTATTAACTCGACGACATAATTGCCGACTCTGTCCGCTAAAATCAGACCTTTATTCTTAAACCAACCACCCACTCCACTAAGCACCTTCTTAATTTTCTTAATACCAAGCGTTAGTGTTCGTGTAATACATGTTCCGAGTTTTATCATACTTTTCGAGAAATTATATTCAATTTCCTTGTAAACTTCCTGCATTTTTTTAATTATAGCATTCCTCTGGAAAACGTCTTTGGCTTTTTCTACATCCTCAAGACGTTCGGGATCCATTTTAACAGCTCCTTTCACATCGGCTATTCAAAAATTTGAATATTCCGACCGTAACCTTTCCATTTAATACTAAAAAATTGTTACAAATCAGTTACGTTAGTAACCATTATATCATCATTTTTAAAAATTGCAATGGTTTTTTTAATTTTTTCATAACATTAGGAGCTTTTTTGGAATATCTCACAGTTTTTTTTAATTATTGTTGTTTATTATGCCAAGAATAATCTAACATTTCAACCTTATACTCTTCAATACTTCTTAATATTTTCTTAACATCCAACTTTGCCCGCTCTAAATCATGCTCCTTATAGTTACCACATTCAATCTCTGTACTGCCTGGAATTTCACCATTATAATCTAAAATAAAGCTAAACGAATCCTTAACCAGCTTTATTGCGTCCTCATGCTCCATGCCTCTGACAAGCAGATAAAAGCCTGTTCTGCAACCCATTGGACCTACATAAACCACCTTGTCTTTAAATTCTGAATTCCTTGCAAATGTCGCAAATAAGTGCTCTATCGTATGTATGGAAGCTGTTTCAAGATACACTCCTCCATTGGGCTTAACCATTCTTATATCATATGTTACTATATCACCATCAACCCTTGAAATATACATTCCAACACTTATATACCTATGGTCAACCTGAAAACTCGCAATCTTTTCCATAATATTACTCCTTGCTTTTTTTAATCGTTTTTTTACCTTTGTTACAAATAGGTTACAAAATAATGCCGAATATAAATAATTTATGTCTAAATATGTCTAGAATAGATTGAGCATTTCTTTTCTCATAGTTCCTACAACCTCCACGTCTTTATCTGCGGATACGTCAAAAAACCTTAATTTTCCACAATGCAATGCCTGCCCTGTAATTTCATCACTCAGTCTACCATATAGTTCATCTCCCACTAAAGGATGTCCTATGTAGGAAAAATGAACCCGAATCTGATGAGTTCGACCGGTTTCAAGCCTTACCTCAATCAAAGTGTATTTGTCACTACTTTTTATTACTTTATAATGTGTTACTGCTCTTTTGCCATTTGGACTCACACATCGAAGTATTATCGAGTCCGACACCCTATCAATAGGTGCATCAATCATTCCATCTTCTTTTATAATTCCACAAGCTACTGCATAATAGATTTTCTGAAGCTTCATCATACTTGCTGCATAGGCATTTTTTACAACAGCACATAGACCTGAGGTATCCCTATCCAGTCGGTTAACAGGGCGAAATGTTAAGTCGGGATACAAATATGCAAAATAATTCCCCAGTGTATCACCCTGATGCTTAATTGATGGATGAACAGGCATTCCAATTGGCTTGTCAAAAACTACAACAGAATCACTTTCATAGACAATTGGAACATTGAGTGAAGGATTAGGCTCTAAAAAGCTGACATCTTGCATGGCGAGCACAATCTCATCACCATTTTTCACCATATCCACCGTACGAATATGCTCGCCATTACAGGTTATTCCATTTATTTGTCTTTTTAGTTTTGTCATTAACCGCCGTGATACTCCTTTTCCCTCAAGAAAAGCCTTTACTGTAATCGGCTCACTGCATTCCACCCTGAACCTCAATATCTCCAATTTCACTTCTCCTTGTTCTAGTTTTAACCTTTTCTTTTTTCACCTGCTTTATGGCATATTCAGACGCAACACTTTCTGCAAAAATTGTTACTGACATCATTATTTCTGGAACTACAAAGGGAATAGTTACAATTAACGCCATAAGAAACAGATAACCTATATAAGACAGCAGTAGCTTTAAAACTTGCATTTTCCTGCCCTTCATAAGCCTAAATGAAATACTGATGATACTAAATGGATTATCCATGGGATGCCTTATAAAAATATACGGAGCTAGAATAAGGCTTAATGTAGCCCTTATATAAAGCGCCAGAGAGGCAACCGACAAAATAATCAGCTGAACTGCTAAATAAAGTATATCAGAGCTTATGTTATAATATTCTATTATTAAATATGCACCCAAAAGCATTATAAATGACGGAATCAAAGATAGAAACTGAATTATCCACATCAAGCCATATACAAGTATTGCTCTGCTGTTCACCTTAAAGCAGGTATACAATTGTATAACGCTATCTGATGAAAACTCATTCCTGTTTGCAGCCTGTGAAAACCACCAGACTGCTCCTGTTATTACAGGAACCATTGCTGCAAACAAGAAAACTGAATACATGGTTTTAAAGACATTCCATATAGTGTCACCACCATAAAACAGCTGACTTATATCAATAGTTTTGTTGTAAATCAAAACAGTACAAACTACAATTTCAACCAGCTTAAACAGCATGTAAAGTCCAAAACAGGCAAAGACTACAACAAATGCCTCCCAGTACCTTTCCTTCAAAACAAGCCTTGCCTCATGTTTAATTTCTCTTATGTTCATCTATTATAAGCACCTCTTTTTTTATTATGTAATTGCTTTATTAAAGGTGCTATGAAAAATTATATTATATATAGTATATTACTAATAGTATAGGTCAATTTCCTCACCATATTTATGCGGTATCCTTCCTAAAATTTCAAACGCCTGTGAACGTTGCCAGAGCTGTGCTGTTACAAGCACCTCATATCCCTCACCAATATTACAGGTCAGCTGTTCAGGCTTATATTTCGGGACACCAAAGCATGCCAGCATATTTGTCATCACTCCGGAGTGAGTTATTACAGCACAATGCGTTATATCCTCCCTCATCATGTCCATAACAATTTCCTCCAAAGCCTTAAATGAACGAAGTGACAGCTCCGAAAGACTTTCCCCATTAGGAGGTGCATTATCAATCCCTCCTTTAAGCCAGTGCTTATATTCCTCACGATTAATCAGCTCTTCAACACTTTTACCCTCAAATTCACCAAAATCAAGCTCACGCAAATCATCTACTAAAAGCAGTTCCTTATGCGGAAAAAGTATCTCTGCAGTTTCAGTACACCTTTTAAGTGGACTTGAATACACCCTTTCAACCTTTGGATATATAAACTCATCCAGCTTGTCCAAAAGCTCGCTTCTTCCAGTCTCCGATAAAGGATAGTCTGTCTTTCCGATATAAATCCCCTTATCATTCGCTATTGTTCTACCATGTCTAATTATACTTAATCTATATCCCTTCATTTTTATCTGTCTCCTTATATCATCCTTATATTTTTATCCATTTATACACTATGTACTAATTTAATGCTGTTAATTCTATCTAGACACAAAATAAGTGTAGATTATTCACATGTTTTTAATACTTAGCTCTTTACAAATTATACTCTATGTTATATAATTTTTTAAAGACTAAAATCTCTTATAATTACTTATATCAGATTAAAATTCAATTTTTTATTAAATAACTATAAAATACTAATGCTTTTTGTCAAAACATTTCTATCAATTATGATATATTCACTAATTTATTTATACAAATTTTACGAGGTGTAATATGAACTCCGAATTTTCCAAAATAATAACCGTGCAACGAAAGGAACGAAAAATAAGTCAGAAGCAGGCAGCACAGGATTTAGGAATTTCACAAGCACTACTTTCCCATTATGAAAAGGGTATTCGTGAATGTGGGCTTTCCTTTCTTGTGAAAATCGCAAATTACTATTGCGTTTCATGTGATTATCTTCTAGGACGAGCAAGCGAACCAGATGAAACCTTTACTAATCCTGATAATAACTGCGATTGGGACAGTCAATCAGATAAAAAAACTCCGCTTAGTGACGCCTTTCTTTCCTTTAATAAAAAAATAATAAATAATACAACAAATTATATTCTCAGCCTTGCTCAGAAATCGGGCAACAAAGCATTTATCAAATCCGTATATACATATTTCATGCTATGTGCATATAAAATGTTCAGAATACTGTATAATGCTAATACAGATAATGACCAAAGTATTTTTTCTGTTAAAAATGCTGTTGCAGAGGATATGGTTGACTCAATTATTGCTAAAAATCAAGCCTCTATAAAAGCTATGGCAAGTGATGATAATTCTGAAATAGATATCACTTCACTTCGCATTGATTCAGAAGGCCTGTCCCATGAAAGTGAATATTCTTCATCTTTACTAAACCTCATAAAATATTGTGAGGAGAATATAAACGCCAACTAGCTTTTATATGACCATACATTATATAATAGCATCTTTTTATTAAAAATAAAAGAGTTTTTTATCTTTTTATTAAATAAAACTTCCACTTTTTAGTTTATCAAGTTTAGTATAGCTTAGGAGGGGACTTATGAGAAAATTAAATAGTATCAGGCTTAAAAATAATAAGGTTACCGAAAACCTTGAAACAGTTGAGCTTCCCATCCCAAAAAAAGTTAAGATACCTATGATAATGAGCATCGGTGATGCCTGCATACCATCTGTCAAGGTCGGCGATGAGGTTTTTGTAGGGCAAAAGATTGCTGATTCCAATGCCTTTCTCTCCCTGCCCATACATTCAAGCGTTTCAGGAAAGGTGGTTGCAATCAGCTATTATAATCTTGCAAATGGCAAAACCTGTAAAGCCGTTGAAATAGAAACTGACGGAAAGCAAACCCTATCACCTAATATTAGCAAGCCCCTTATAACTAGTAAGGACAGCTTTCTTCATGCTTTAAGAGAAAGTGGTTCATGCGGTCTTGGTGGTGCTGGATTCCCTACATATATAAAGCTAGATCCTAAAACTACTATCAAAACATTAATTATAAACGGAGCTGAATGTGAGCCATATATCACTTCTGATTATAGGCAAATGATGGAAAGCCCTGATGATATTATTAACGGAATAAAGTATGTTATGCAATGCCTTAATATTCCAAAGGCTATAATTGCAATTGAAGGCAATAAACCCAAGGCGATTGAAGTACTTAAAAAGAGGGCTGAAAACTCTTCTGAAATAGAAGTTGTTGCCTTACCATCAAGATATCCACAGGGTGCAGAAAAGGTGATAATATACACAACAACAGGTAAAATCATTGAAGAAGGTCAGCTTCCCTCTGAACAGGGGATTGTTGTAATTAATATTTCTACTATCGCCTTTATATACCAATACATACAAAATGGGATTCCACTTGTAACCAAAAGAATTACAGTAGATGGAGATGCAATACAAAATCCTTGCAATGTTTTTGCACCGATTGGTACTCCTGTTTCAGATATACTTTCCTTTGCTAAAGCAGAAACAGATGAAATAAAAAAGCTGCTTTTGGGTGGCCCGATGATGGGTATGAGCCTGTATTCACTCGATACTCCTATTGTTAAAACAAGCAATGCTGTTCTTGCATTTAAAACATATGAGAAAAGGTTAGAATCACCCTGCATACGCTGTGGACGCTGTGTATCAGTTTGCCCATTAAACCTAATGCCAGTTGAAATTGAAAAGTCATATATACATAATAAAGTGGACGAATTAAAAAAACTAAAGGTTTCACTCTGCATGAACTGCGGCTGTTGCTCATATACCTGCCCCGCAAACAGAAAGCTGGCAGAATCTCATCAGCTTGCAAAAGCTTTGATACAAAAAGGATAGACAATTATAGATCATTATGAGCTGAAAGGACTTGATAAAAATGGATAGACTTATTGTGTCACCATCACCTCATCAAAAAAGCAATATGTCAACTCAAGGAATTATGCTCTGTGTGCTGGTAAGTCTTTTACCAGCAGTTGTTGCAAGTGGCATTATCTTTGGTTTAAAAGCTATTCTAGTTATACTGACCTGTGTTTCATCAAGCTTAATATTTGAATATGGCTGCCGCCTTATCATGAAGAAAAAGCAAACAATAAGTGATTTAAGTGCAGCTGTAACTGGAGTGATACTATCCTTGAACCTGCCTGCTACTATTCCTCTATGGCAGGCGATTATCGGTAGCTTTATTGCAATTGTAATAGTAAAACAGCTTTTTGGTGGCTTGGGACAAAATTTTGCAAATCCCGCAATAACTGCACGAATTGTTCTTATGCTATCATTTACAAGCAGTATGACTACATGGGTTGAGCCTTTTTTCTATAAAAAGAATGATATTGTATCGAGTGCCACTCCACTTGTCAAGGAATGGGTAAACGGGCAGTCTCCGTTTTCCTATAAGGAGTTATTTCTTGGTACAACTGGCGGATGCATAGGCGAAACCTGTGCATTGGCTCTGCTAATCGGAGGACTTTACCTTATCATAAGACGAATTATCTCACCAGCAACGCCTGTTGCATTTATAGGTTCTGTTGCACTCCTCGCTTGGATTTCAGGTGGAGATGTCCTCTATCAGCTCCTTTCAGGTGGACTGATTCTTGGTGCATTCTTCATGGCAACCGACTATGTCACCTCCCCTGTTACAAACAAGGGCAGATTCATCTTCGGTATCGGTTGTGGAGTTATCACCTTCTTGATAAGACAGTTTGGCAGTTACCCTGAGGGTGTATCCTTTTCAATTTTACTTATGAACATACTCACACCTTATATAGATAGGTTTACAAGAACAAAGCCTATTGGCACTAAAAAGCAGATAGCACAAAATGATAAAAAAATGAAGCTTCCCAAAGCTCCTCTGGTAATTATGCTTATTTGTGGTTCAATCTGTGGATTGCTTATTGCTGCATATGAAGCAACCTATACGGATACAACAGGATTAATTACCGATAGTCTGCAAAAAGGACTGAATGAGATATATGGCGAAAGCGATACTGAATACAGAATGCTTAAAAATGAAGATGGAACTGTTAAAACCTATGATGGCGTAACCTCCATAATCGTAAATGATAATAAGCAAGTCGCCTTTGAGATAATTTCTGACGGATATACAAAGGGAGGCCTGCACACACTCATTGGCATCGACGAAAATGGAAAACTTAAAAATATAAGCATAATCTCTATCAGTGAAACTCAAGGCTTGGGTACTAAAGTCAAAAACAGAAGCTTTCTTGACCAGTTTGTCGGGATAGATTCGGATGACTATAATGTTGAAGGTATTACTGGTGCGACTTACTCGGTAAAAGGTATCAAAAATGCTGTAAATCTCGCCATCAACATCTATAATGAGCACAAGGAGGAGATTTTAGGTGAGTAACTTAAAGGAGTTTACTAAAGGAATTATCAAGGAAAATCCGACTCTTGTTTCCCTGCTCGGAATGTGCCCTACCCTTGCAATTACAACGCAGGCAATGAACGGACTAGGTATGGGTCTTGCAACAACCTTTGTACTGGTCTGTTCAAATGTCGTTATATCTCTTTTGAAAAATATTATTCCCAAAGCCGTAAAACTACCTTGCTATATAGTTATTATCGCTGGCTTTGTTACACTGATTGAATTTCTTATGAAGGGCTATCTGCCAGAATTATATGCTAGTCTTGGAACATTCCTCTCTCTTATTACCGTAAACTGCATTATATTAGGCCGTGCTGAAATATTTGCCTGCAAAAACAAGGTTATTCCATCAGCCCTAGATGGTTTAGGGATGGGATTTGGATTTACACTTGCCCTCTGTATTATGGGAACTATAAGAGAAATTTTAGGCACTGGTGCATTATTTGCAGAAACTAGCTTTGAGATAAAAATCCCTCTTGATGTATCAATGGCAATCTTCATTTTACCAGCGGGTGGATTTTTTGTACTTGGTGTAATTATTGCAATGGTAAATAAACTCACAAATAAAAAACCGCCAAAGGAAATCGGATGTAAGGCTTGTCCTAATTCAGCAGTCTGTGGTGCAAATGGAGGTAGTGAATAATGAAAACTTATCTTATAATCATGTTTTCTGCAATTTTAACCGATAACTTTGTTCTTTCAAAATTCATGGGTATATGCCCTTTCCTTGGAGTATCAAAAAAGCTATCATCAAGTCTTGGCATGGGTGCTGCTGTAATCTTTGTAATGGCTTGTGCAACAATGTTTACATACCCAGTATATTCGCTGATACTAGAGCCAATGGGACTTACATATTTGAGGACAATAATATTTATCCTTATTATAGCATTATTTGTTCAGCTTGTTGAAATGGTATTGAAAAAATTCATGCCTCCGCTTTACAAATCACTTGGAGTTTACCTCCCACTAATAACAACAAACTGTGCAGTATTGGGAGTAACTCTGATTAACATTGACAATAAGTATAACTTTATGGAATCATTAGCTAACTCAACATTTGTGGGTGTCGGTTTCACTCTTGTACTTATAATTTTTGCAGGTGTTCGTTCAAAGCTTGAAACAGCCGATATCCCCGAAACATTCAAGGGAATACCATCAACATTAATAGCTGCATCAATAGTATCACTCAGCTTTATGGGCTTTGCAGGCTTTACCAGTTAACTTATTAACTAAACACAATATTAGTTTAATCTTGTTTGAGGTAACAGCCTAATAAGCCGATAAAGCTTGAAGAGATAAAGAAAGGGTTGAACGCAAATATGGAAACCTATGTAATACCTATATTAATTTTTTCAGGAATTGGATTGATAGCAGGCATACTTCTTCATGTTGCATCCAAAACTTTTGAAGTAAAGGTTGATGAGAAAATAGAACAGATAAATGAGGCGTTGCCGCAAATTAACTGTGGCGCCTGTGGGTATGCTGGCTGTGCAGATTATGCAAATGCTGTTGCAGAAAATGATGTACCCGCAAACCTTTGTAAGCCAGGCGGAAATGAAACTGCCAGAAAAATTAGCCAAATACTTGGCAAGGATGTTGTAGAGATAGTTCCAGAGCTTGCTGTTGTTCACTGTAATGGCGATTGCAACGCAACTACAAAAAAATTTATATTTGACGGAATACAAAGCTGTGTTGCAGCAAAGCGTTTCTATAATGGCGATGGTGTTTGTACATATGGCTGTTTAGGACTTGGTGATTGCGTTGCTGTATGCGAATATGGTGCAATTTCAATTAAAGACAGCATTGCATATATTAATAAATCAGCTTGCGTTTCGTGTGGTAAATGCGTCAAGGCTTGTCCGAATCAGTTGATTTCACTGCGCCCTGTTTCTAAGCATATAGATGTTGCTTGTTCATCAAGGGACAATGGAAAAATTACAAAGCTAAACTGCAAAAACGGCTGTATTGGCTGTAAGATATGTGAAAAGAAATGCTTAAGCGATGCTATCAAAGTTGTAGATTACTGCGCTGAAATTGATTATGAAAAATGCACCGTATGTGGTGCCTGCTATGAAGCCTGCCCTACTGGTGCAATCACAAACTGTTCAATTAAAATCTAAAATACAAAACTCCCATACTGCAACAGCATGGGAGTTTTGTATTATGATATAGGGATTATTGGGATTTATATTTTCACGTTGGGGGACGTAAAAATATCAATTAAGAAAGGGGTTTTATCTCCTTAGGAGATGTTAACATAATAACAGCCTTATGTGTATGTCTCGTGAAAACTACTTGAAAATAATTTGAAACTGACTAAAATACTATCTTGCTCTTAAATTCTTGTTTTCAACAGGCTTTTCATTATCTTTTTCCGCAAGCCTTAGTTTAAACCAGAAGGTACTGCCCTTTCCGATTGTACTTTGGACACCATATGCAAAATTGTGCTTTTTTAAAATTACTTTCACTATCGATAGACCTAAACCGGTTCCAACAACCTCTCTTTTATGGTTTTCAGAACGATAATATTTGTCAAAAATATGCTTAATATCCTCCTCGCTTATACCCTGTCCAGTATCCTTGACCTCAACTCTTACTCCATCACTCTGATTAATTTGTTGTACATATACATTCTTATCCTCACCCGTATAATTGATTGCATTGTTAATCAAATTTGTTACTACCTGTTCAATCTTCACAGCGTCACAACAAACCTCTATTTCCTCATCGGGCTCAAAATGAATATTATAACCCATGTATTCCGATATTCCCTTATATCTGCTTATTATATCCTCTAGCTTGCTCCTAATTCCAAATACTGTATAACTAAGCGATAACTCACCGCTTTCAATCTTTGTTATATCCAGCATATCTGTTACAAGCTCAGCAAGTCTGTCCGTTTCATTTATAATTATATTTAGATGCTCACTGCGCTTAACAGGATTATCTCCTGATAAATCTCTAATCATTTCAGCATATGCCTTCAGCATTGTAAGCGGAGTTCGCAAATCATGGGATACATTTGCTATCAAATCCCTTTGCAACTTGTCAACCCTCGATATTTCCTTAGACGCATAGCTTAAAGTTTGCGAAAGCTGATATACCTCATTATACTCATCTCCATCAAACTCCACAGTATAATTGCCCTTAGCCAGCTTTTTAGCAGAGTTTGTAATTTTAATAATCGGTGATGCAATCATTTGTGATGCCCAAAGCGATAACACCACTCCTAAAAAGATTAATATGCCCGAAATTATATACATTTGCTTTTTCATTATAGCTACTGTTGATTCAACAGGTTCAAGTGTTGAGCTTAGAAGCAGATACCCATCAACCACATCAGGCTCACCTATAATTGTGCCATAAATCAGCACCTGCTTATTAGTGCGTTTCTCATTAACAACATACTTTATCTCGCCACTCTTGCTGTTTATAAGCTCCTTTAAATACATCGGTGTTTCATTATAGCCATTCATTAAACCAAAATCGCCATATCCACCAATGGATAGCCTTGAGCGATTATATCTATCATAAATGATTATAGAAATATCATTTTCTATCGCAAATTTAAGTAGCTTATTTTCATAGCTTCCGTCACTCATATATATATCAAGAATATCATTTGCTACCTCTTCAATTGCATTAAACTTCATCCGTTTATAAAAGCTTTCAAAAAAAAGTATCTGAAATACCCAAAGCAAAATAAAAACAACAATAACAAACAGCATAAAATAAAGCCATATATTAAATCTAAGGCTTCTAGTCCGCTTCAAACTTATACCCCATTCCGCGCAATGTTACAATAAACTTTCTGTACTCTCCAAGACTGTTTCTAAGCATTTTTATATGAGTATCAACAGTTCTGTCATCACCAAAAAAGTCATACCCCCATACATCCTCGAGCAATTTATCCCTGCTGAGTGCAAGGTTCCTGTTTTTAACAAGATAGAACAAAAGGTCATATTCCTTCGGAGTCATCGATATTTTTTCTCCATTAACATAAACAACTCGTCCCAAAACATCAATTGTAAGCCCCTCAAACTCATATTTCTCCTCCATCTTCTGCTCGGAGGATTTCCTTCTTATAACAACCTTTACCCTCGCCATAAGCTCCTTTGGAGAAAATGGTTTTACAACATAATCATCAATCCCTATCTCAAATCCAAAGAGCTTGTCATACTCCTCACCCCTTGCCGAAAGCATAATAACAGGTATATCCTTATATTTCTTTATTTCCTTACAACATGAAAAGCCATCAAGTCTTGGCATCATGATATCCAGAATGACAAGATCATAATCCCTTTCTCTCACCATTTCAACAGCCTGCATACCATCTTCAGCTTCCTCGACCTCATAGCCCTCAAATTCGGCATACTCACGAACAACCTTCCTTATATTAATCTCATCATCAACTATTAATATTTTATGCAAAGCAATCACCCCACATTTTTTATATTTTCCCTATAAATGTTATTAAATGCTCTATATTAAATCTATTTTACATTATATTTGTGTATATTTTGTGAAAACAGCAGTAAAATTTAATTTTAACTTTATTATTTCTCATTGACACCATACGAAAGTATTGATATAATAAAGTTAAAGTTTTTATATATGTATATGTGTAAAATTATCAAGAATATTATAAATAAAACTGCTCACACATATTCAAAGGGGTGGCATGGATGAAAAATAAAATTCTATCCGCTGAGATGATTTTGCTTACTTGCACAGGATTCATCCTGGTTTACACTTATTTCAACAAAACAAATTCATTGCTGATCCTGACTATATATGTTATCACTCTTTCTTTGTTGGGCTTTTTAGCAGGAATTTATTATTTTATAAAAGAAAAAAATGAAGGCTATATCAATCGCTCTTATATTACTAAAATTGCTGATGATATTGATACTCCTGCTATATTATGGACCTCTGACTTAAGCATTATTATACCAAATGAAAAATTGAAAAGTATTCTTGATATTGAAAATACTGATTTTGATGATTATATGCTTATGTGTAAGGTATTTAACATACCTGATTTCAACAATGAAAATTTCTCTAAAATTCTTGAAAATAAAAAGGAAGAGGTCTCCTTTAAGGTGGCTGATGGAACTGAGAGGCACTTTGTCTGGAGCACTTCTAAAATTATGGAGAATAAAAAGTTTACACTTTTGCTCTCAATCGGCTTCGATTTAACTGAATTAAAAAATATGCAGAATGAACTTAATATATATTCTCAAAATCTTTCCTTCTCTGAAAGCAGATATGAGCTTTCTATGGAGCTTTCAGAAATTGGTATTATACTTTGTGAAGAAGGCAATGACTATATTTACGCATCAAAAGAGTTGCAGAAAATGCTTGGTCTTGATAGTTCTAAAATATCCTTTAAGGAGCTAAGAAAAAGAGTTCATCCTAATGATAAAATGCTCTATGATACATATGTCAACAGCTTGTTTAAATCTGTAGGCTCTGATGAGTCAAAAATCCATAATATAGAGTTTCGTCTACTATCTGCTGATAGTAAATACCGTTGGTATCTTTATCGCTATAAAACCGCTAATATTTCTTATATCAAAAATAGAGTTATGGGTGGTGCATTTATCGATATTCACAAGGATAAGGAAAAGGATTTGCTTATCGAACGCCTTGCTTATGTGGACCAGATTACCGATATTCCTAACCGAAATCGACTTATGATTATAGGTCAGGAGATTTTCGACTGTTGCATTGAACTTAATCTATCATATTGGGTAATTGTTATTGATATAGATAAATTTCACATAATTAACGATACTTGTGGATATAATAATGGAAATAAATTGCTAAGAAACTTTGCTCAAATGCTATATAAATACCTGTCATTCGGTGGATTTGTCGCAAGAATAGGTGGAGATAATTTCGCTTTAATAATTAAAGATTATGG
>JAAYPV010000126.1 GCA_012519635.1 Clostridiales bacterium | reverse complement strand
TTTTCACTTGGAACTTCTGAAATCGTGGTTTCTACTTCCTCTAAAGTTGTTTCAAAGTCTACAGTTGTAATCTCAGAAATAGTTGATTCTGTTTCCTCTAAGGGCGTTTCAGTTTCTATCACACTTGTTGTATCTTCAATATCTTCTGTTGTAACTTGAGGCTCTATTTCATTATGTTCACTTTCCAATCGAGTCATTTTTGCAATACCATCAATATTTAATGTACCAGTATATATCGCACCATCTATCCAAATATTAATATCCTGCTTATCAAATTCTTTTGGCAACCATATGTAAATTATTCCTTTTGAATCAGTATAAATATCTTCAAAACCATAGCTATATCCTGTAATTTCCATAATATCTATACTTCTATTAACACAGTCAGGTATATGAATATCGAACCTAAACATATTTTTAGCGTTACCAAAATATATTGTATCAGTTGTGTTATTTACAGAACCACCAATTATTATAGTACTGCCTTTAGTGCCAGTAAACTCTGCCCCAGCGCCAATATCATAAGCATTACTTCCCGCTGTTGCTGTGATAACGCCACCATTTATCTCAATATTTCCGCCACGACTTTTGTATCCACCACCAATGCCAGCAGCTCCAAATCCTCCTATCGCCTCAATAATTCCACCATTTATTTCAATATTGCCTCCATAATTATTTGAACCACCAATTCCAGCAGAATAATAGCCACCCTCAGCCTTTATCCTTCCACCATTTATTTTTACAGTACCATTAAAATAGCCAAAGCTACCTCCGATTCCTGCTCCGCCCTTACCTTCAGAATTTCCTCCCTTAACCCAAAGAGATCCACTTCCATCGATTGTCAGAGAGGAATTGTAGCTTAGATGAATACCAGCATATTCACCACCACTTATAAGAGTATTTTCCCCTATTAAAGTTAAATTAACATTTACTCCACTGTGAAGATAAAATGCATACATTTCTTGTAAACTGAAATCTAAAGTAACATTTTCCAAAGTTATATTATAAGTCCCAGCGCTAGATAAAAATATAGGTTCTTTTTTAGAATTTGAATTTCCTTTAATGATAATATCATACTGCTCTGTATGCATCTGCATTAAATCAATTGCACTTATATACTCTGGTTTTATCCTATTTACAAAAATATTTGCTAATGCAAATGCACATACGATTATAATAGATAAACCCTTTGTAAAATTATTATTTTTTCTCATCATAAATACCTCCATTTGTAAAAAATACCTTAAGTTTTATTATAGCACCTTTTTATACAAAGTTCAACATAATTTTACATAAAATTAATAAAAAACAGCTTAAATTAATATTTTTCTGTTTTTGCATTTTAAATTAATATAAAATAATAAACCCTCCTCAACTCTATTGAGCTGAGGAGGTAGTCCTATCTACAGTATGCCTTTATGGCATCACAAATAAATTGTGCTGTGCCTTTACCATGCCTGTCAATATTTGACTTAAAGCGTTCATCAGCAACATACATTTCACCAAGTCCAGCAAGAATTTCATTTGTACAGGTATAGTAGTTTTTTGTGATAAAATCCTGCCACTTCTTCACGATTATCTGTGCTTCGGTACTATCTGGGGCACTCCCATTTTTTCTGCACTTAGCAAACTCAGCCACAATACCCTCCATCGCTGAGTTTACCTCGTTCCATTTCTTCGTTGTATAGTCTGATGTTTTTTTGACACTTTCCTTATAAGCATCAGTGTCACCCCATCTTTCCTTTGCCTCTTTAGCATATTCTTCACGCTGTTTTTCAAATTCACTGTTATCAAATACATTCATACTTAATTCTTCTCCTTTCATCACACCGTCAAGAGCCATGATAAGCTGTTCAAGACGCTCTTTTTTAAGTGTTAATAAATGCTTTTGCTTTTTTAGTGCTGTCAGCTTGTCATAATTGGGAGAGGACAAAATCATAGATATTTCTTTCAATGAAAAGTCAAGCTCACGATAAAACAAAATCTCCTGCATACGCTCCAGACAATGCTCATCATAAAAACGATAACTATTGCGTTCGTCAACAAAAGATGGTTTAAGTAAACCGATTTCATCATAATAATGCAGCGTGCGCACACTTACATTCGTCATCCTTGCAAATTCACTAATATGCATATTCATTTAACTGCCTCCCTTGATTATGAGTATATACTATGACGCAGCGTGAATGTCAATACCCTTTTAAATATATTTTTTTAATACATCTATTCATATGCGAATAAATCAATTTTAAACAAATACCCCTCATACCTTAAAGGTATGAGGGGTATTTGTACAAGGCAATAAAAACACCACGCATATGCGCGGTAAAACTTTATTTACATAAGCAATATTTGGCGTGCCTAGAGGGATTCGAACCCCCGACCTATTGGTTCGTAGCCAATCACTCTATCCAGCTGAGCTATAGGCACATTTTAAATATTATTTTTTATTAAAATTAATTATCCATCTGAAATCTTACTTATCTATTCTATCACATTATTTATGTCTTGTCAAGTATTTTTTATTTTATTTTTTTAAGTGATAAAGAAGCTCGAAAGGCTACGCAGAATTAAACTACGCAACCTTTTCTCAATTTATTGAAATTCAATTATTTTTTCTTCCTCTTCATCACTTTTATAACCTTTAGCCTTGAAAAATCCTCTCGTTCCTTTTCCTCAAGACTATCGGAAATGTATTTTACCATATTTTCAAATCTTGGAATAAGAATATTCTTTAAGGCATTTGCTCTTTTTTGTGTTTGCTTAACTGCTGTTGCTAAACGGAATATGCCATTTTCCACCTCAGCTAAAACAACAGTCATCTCTTTAACCTTGTTAAAACAAACATATGCATTATCAAGCTCACTATTAGTCATGTAAAATCCATAAGGAATTCCCACTTGTGTCTTTTTAAGTGATACCTTAGGTATTTCTACACCCATTACACTCCTATAAGTAACATTTATGCCTTTCTCAATCGGTACTCCCTTAACAATTTTATCTATTACTCCCAAAGTGATATGCGCATCTTGTAACGCATCATATGCCTTGATATATGTTTCCTCTATAACTCCCCTTATAGATTTTGCTTCATCAATCATCTGCATCATTTCACGAATAAGAATATTCCTCTTCCTGTCAAGAAGCTCATAACCTAAATTTGAAATAGCAAGGAATTTTCGTGCTTGTATCAAATTACCTTTTGTAGGGAAAACCTGTTCATTCACAAAATCCCCTCCTATTCAGCATTTTTAAATCGCTCTGCCTTTTTAGGATCATATTTTTCTTCTAACAACTTTTCGTCAACCCTGTCAATCTCCGATTTAGGCAATAAGCATAACAAGTCCCAGCCCAAATCAAGAGTATCCTCAATACTTCTGTTCTCCTCAAAGCCTTGAGCTATAAAATTCTTTTCAAACTGAACTCCAAACTCCATATATGCCTTGTCAATATCGGATAACTCCTCCTCACCGATAACTGACGCCAAGGACCTTGCCTCCTGTACTCTTGCATAGCTGGCAAATAGCTGATTTGCTACTGCTGAATGGTCAAAACGTGTATACCCTTCTCCTATGCCATCCTTCATAAGCCTTGACAATGACGGTAATACTGATACCGATGGATATACACCTGCCTGGTCAAGATTTCTATTAAGAACAATCTGTCCTTCAGTAATATAGCCTGTAAGGTCTGGAACGGGATGAGTTATATCATCATTCGGCATTGTCAGAATAGGAATTTGTGTAACACTTCCCTTTGAGCCTTTAATAATTCCAGCTCGCTCATAAAGTGATGCCAAATCAGAGTATAAATATCCAGGATAACCCTTACGGCCAGGAATCTCTCCCTTTGATGATGAAAACTCACGCAAAGCCTCTGCATAGGAAGTCATGTCCGTCATTATAACCAGAATATGCATACCCTTTTCATGTGCAAGATATTCTGCAACTGTCAATGCACATCTTGGAGTCAATATCCTTTCTATAATCGGGTCGTTTGATAAATTTATAAACATTGCAACTTTATTAAGCACTCCGCTGTCAACAAAACTTCTTCTAAAATAATCTGCTATGTCATTTTTTACACCCATAGCTGCAAATACAATCGCAAAATCTTCACCACTATCTTCTGCAATCTGTGCCTGTCTTACAATCTGTACTGCCAGCTTATTATGTGACAAACCCGAACCTGAAAAAATAGGCAGCTTCTGACCTCTGATAAGTGTTGTAAGACAATCTATGCTTGATATACCTGTTCTTATATAATTTCGTGGATATACCCTTGAAACTGGATTAATAGGTTTACCATTTATGTCCGCAAACTTCTCAGCATAAATATCTCCTAATCCATCAATCGGTTTTCCAGCTCCATTGAATACTCTTCCCAAAACCTCTTTTGAAAGTGGCATCTCCATCGGTTTCCCAGTAAATTTAGTTTTAGTATTTTCTAAAGACAAGCCATTTGTTCCCTCAAAAACTTGTAAAATTACCTTCTCACCTGATATTTCAACCACTCTGCCTATTCGCTCTGTACCATCCTCAAGCTTTATTTTAGCCACTTCATCATAGCCTACACCCTTAACATTATCCAATGCAATAAGAGGACCATTTACTTCATTTAACCCAATATGTTGTAAGCTCATGATTACCTCCATTCAGAGCTGCTGATAGACAGCTCTTTAAACTTATCATCTATTTCCTTTTTATATTCTTCAAATTTATTCAAAGCATTATTAGGGATATCATACTTAACTTTAATAACCTTTTCAAAAAGCCCCGTAGAAATTATTACACTAATAGGAACCTTCTCCTCCAAAGCCTTCAAACATCTATCATACAAGTAAAGTATCAGTTCCATCATAAGATTTTGCTTTTTAAGTGGAACATATGTGTCATCCTGATGATATGCATTTTGCTGCAAAAAGCCTACTCTTATAACCTTTGCAATTTCTATGATAAGCTTTTGGTTATCGGGCAAAACATCAGCACCTATCAGCTTCACAATTTCCATCAGCTTATCCTCTTCAAGCAGAATGTTTAAAATCCTTTGCCTATTTCTGAGAAAACTCTCACCCATGCTTTTATCATAGTAATCCTTTAAATCATCAACATATTCACTATAACTTGTTATCCAGTTAATCGCTGGATAATGCCTTGCATATGCAAGTGTTTTATCTAATGCCCAGAAGCATCTTACAAACCTCTTTGTATTCTGTGTTACAGGCTCTGAAAAGTCCGAACCCTGTGGTGATACCGCACCTATTATAGTTATCGAGCCCTCTTTACCATTCAAGGTTTCTATATATCCAGCACGCTCATAAAATTCCGATAGCCTTGAGGGCAAATACGCTGGAAAACCTTCCTCAGCAGGCATCTCCTCAAGTCGTCCCGATATTTCACGCAAAGCCTCTGCCCAACGGGAGGTTGAGTCTGCCATTATTGCAATATGATAACCCATATCACGATAATATTCAGCAAGCGTTATACCTGTATATATCGACGCCTCTCTAGCTGCAACTGGCATATTTGATGTATTTGCTATAAGAATTGTTCTATCTGTAAGCGGTCTATTTGTTCTTGGGTCAATCAGCTCTGAAAACTCATCTAAAACCTGTGTCATTTCGTTTCCACGCTCACCGCAGCCAACATATACAATTATATCTGCATCGCACCATTTTGCAAATTGATGCTGTGTCATTGTTTTACCTGTTCCAAATCCTCCGGGAATAGCACCTGCTCCTCCCTTTGAAATTGGAAGAAGTGTGTCAATTACACGCTGACCTGTAATTAGCGGCTTTGAAATTGACAATCTTCTTTTAACAGGACGAGGGTTTCTAATCGGCCATTTCTGGCATAATGTCAAATCAACTTCCTTATTATCATCTGTTTTAATCCTGCAAACAACATCGTTAATCTTGTATTTACCATTAGAATTAACCCAAATTACTTCTCCCTTTAACAATGGAGAAAGCATGCAGTAATGTGTAACTACATATGTTTCTGGGCAGATTGCATATACATCTCCACCATTTAAGTAATCTCCAACCCTTACAGTGATTGTAACATCATACTCAACATTATCATCAATTGAAATAAGACTTGCACCTTCATCTATAAATGCACCCTGTTGCTCTTCTAATTTCTTTAACGGCCTTTCAATTCCATCAAATATATTAGACATAATTCCCGGTCCAAGTGTTGCTGAAAGCGGTGCACCAGTTGTATATACCGGCTCACCAACCTTTAGTCCTGTTGTACTCTCATATACCTGAATAGTTGTAAATTCATCAGTAATTCCAATAACCTCGCCGATAAGCTTTTTCTCACCTACATAAACCATTTCAAGCATCATAAAATCTTTGGTATCCTTTACTTTTATAACAGGACCATTAATTGAATAAACTGTGTTCAACTATTTCACCTCAATTACGGAAATATCCGCATATAATTGAATTTCCCTATTTCCCTCTTATAATCAGCTTATGTTGCAGCTCCTGCTTAGCAGTAACTGCAACACATCTTAACAACCATCAGCAAAACTATGTTCTCCTGCAAAGCTGTAATTATAGCAAAACTGTTCTTTTTCTTCCTGAAGTGAATTATCAATTGTTTTGTCCTCTATTGTAAGGGTATCCCTGTTAAATATAGCTAGACCTCCATATTTAATTGACTTATCAGCTTCAAATTCGCATACACCATTTATAGTTTTTGCAATTTCATCTTTAAATCTTATATCACGCTCGCTTAACCTTATTACCATTGAAGATGTAAGCTCTGTACCTTTAAGCAACTTGCATAAATATGACAAGTATTCTGAGGATTCAGTAAAATCAAAAATTCGCTTTTCCACATTATCAAAAATACGCTTAGAAAGCAGTTCCCTATGCATTAGAATTTCTCTCTTATTTTCCTGCAACGCCTGTGATTTTGTTTGCTTATACTTAACTTCAATTTCCTTCATCTGATGCTGTATTTTTTCATACATTTCCTTTAAAGCTTCATCTTCAGCAGCTTCAAGAATTCTATCTCTCTGTGCATATGCATCATTTAGAATCTCTTTAATCTGTTCATCTATCTTTTCATTAACTGCTATTCTAAACCTTTGGAGCTTTTCTTCCTCATGTACATCATTATACATAAAATCACTTCCCTTAATGCTCACGATTTATATCTTCAAGCCAACGGACTCTCTTACATATCGTGAAATGTTAGTAGTAATATCGGATGTAGCGTGTCTATCGGGTATTTCTACAATAAGTGGTTTTTTCATCTTAAGCTTTAAGTCATAAATAATGTCGTCACATAATCTGACAAGCTTATCTGTTATAAGTATAATTGCAATCTCCTTATTTGTAACAGCATTTTCCAATGCTTTTTTTACTTCACTCTTTTCATGTGCAATTACACCATCAATCCCTACTAAACGCATACCCATTAATGTATCAACATTATCACTTATCAAATAAAACTGCATCCTTATCACTTCCTATTTAAATGCATAAAATTAATTTTAGAGCTTATTTAGAATCATAAATGAAATCAAGAAACCATATAACGCTACACCTTCACCAAGTGCCACGAAAATTAAAGCCTTAGAAAATGATTTGGGCTCCTCTGCAACTGCTCCGATTGCTGCTGGTGCAGCTGATGCAACAGCAATACCACAACCTATTGAGCCTAAGCCTGTTGCAATTGCAGCTGCAAGATAGCCCAATCCCGCTGAATTATTAACAGCATTTGAAACTGTCTCACCTGCTTCAGCACCTATAAATCCGCCAATTGGAAGTATGATTGACAAAGCAAGTACTGCAAAAAATGAACACATGTTAACTATAAAAGCTCTTCTAGCCTGCTTAGGCGATTTATGCTTTCTAATAATATACACAAAAGGTAAGGTCAAAAATGCAACTGCAAATAATGGTAATAAAAAGATTTCCATAATATTTCCTCCAAAAATATTTTTTATAATTCACTATCAGTTATTGTTTTATAGTCGATTTTTACAGGCTCAAATGGTCTTCCGTCCCCATCGTAAAATCTTGAGAACATTTCATAAAATTCAAGCCTCAATACTTGAATTCCAACAATCAAGCCCTCCATGCACATTACAAATATGTTTCCAATAATTATTATAATCGGAGATGCACCCTTAGATACGCCCTCAGATAAAATCATTACAACGGACATCATTCCAGCATGAGAAAAAACAAATCCGCCAATTCTTACGAATGACAATGTGTTTGTTGCGTACCCAAGCATAAACTCAAACACTTCAAAAAAGTTTGATGAAATAAAATCTCCAATACTGTCCACCTTAAAGCGCTTCCCACTTATAAGACAGCCCAATGGCTCTCGGAAAAACATAATTACAATTGGTAAAATCAAGAACAATATAATGTAAGCTGGCTTAAACAAATTAACATTTAAGAATACTGTTGATATAATTGCTGTAATCAATGCCCCAAAAAGGACCAATCCAGCTATTCCGTTATTCCCAAATAAAGCCACCTCATAATCCTTGCGTTTAAATTGCACCACTATATTAATTATAATTGAAATAATAATTAATAATATACCAATACAAATAGCTCCTGCCAAAATCATCAAGGTATTATCCATAACCTCAATCGGCTTACCATTTAAGCCTATGCTTTTGTAAAGTGGCTCAAGTAAATGCTCAAATCCAAAAACAGAACCATATAACAGTCCAAAAATCGCACTTGATAATCCTATCCTTGTAAAAATTGCACCAAGCTCATTCCCAGTTTTCTTACTGAGAATAAATCCAGCTAAAGCTATTACCAGTCCTTGTCCTAAATCTCCAAACATTATTCCGAATAATATCGTATATGTTATTGCAACAAAACTTGTCGGATTAAAACCGTTATACGATGGCAAGCCATACATCTTTACAAACATTGAGAACGGTCTTGAAAACCTGCTGTTTCTCAACTGAACAGGAGTACTGAGCTCCGGCTCAGAGTCAGGTGGTTTCACAATAATAGAAACATCGGATAGGTTTTTAAATAATTTCTTAAAATCATCAACCTTTCGTTTCGGGACAAAACCAATCAAATAAAACTTATCCTTTAGAACAGATGCGTATTTTCTAAGTGAAAAAATATTATATCTATAATTGATTTTACAATACACCATATTAAGCATTTCAATATTTTCTTCTAAAATATTCTGTCGTCTTTCCTTAAGTGCTTTAAGCTGTTCCTCTATTTCCTTTACACTTGCCTTCAGCTTCTCAGACTCCTCTTGTGGAGTACCTGTCGCAAATTGCGGGACCCAAATCCTCTCAAAATAAAGAGATTTCATAATCCTATCTGCTTTCTCATAATAGGACAAAGGTGCAAAATACACACCCCAGTAATAGCTTTCATCCTTGTCATAAGCTACAAATTCAAATGGTTTTTCCTTGTAATAATCTAATTTAGAAAAGCTATCAACTGGTAATTTTCCAAATCGAACACGAATATGCTTGCACTCAAACAGCTTTACCAAATCTACATCCATATCCTGTAGGTGAGTAAGCTGAATCAGTACCTGTTTGTTTTCCCTTAACAAATCCGTATATTTTTTTATTTCACTATTTAGCTTCTGTGATTCAGCTTCGATTTTATCAATAAATTCCGTGATTTCCTCATCACTCTTATCCTCAATCTCTTTAAATCTAACCCTTTTATATTCAATCTTTTCGCCAAAATCCAGATTGAGAATCCTGTTTAATAGATTAGTATAAGGATTTACTTCCTGCAATTGCTTAAAATCGCCATCGGACTTTGATATTGTCTTAATTGACGGCTCGATATGAAAACACTTACTTTCAACAAGCCTCCTCAATACATCATTTAAATTACTCTCCAGCCCAACAATATTAACACATTCCATCTTTTCAATAGACATTTCTCTCACTCCTTGCTTTGGAAATATTGTATGGCTTTTTTACTTTCTTAAATAATTAACAGGGATTCAATGTAAGATGGACTCTTACCATATCTAATCCCTTCCACTATACATATTATATTGTTTAACTCCACCTCAAACAAATTAGTTACAGAATATAAGCTTACAGCAACATTTCCTGAAAACGCCAATGCCCTTTTAGCTATATTAAATCTCAATTTTCTCATCTGTCGCTCAAATTGAATACTATCAACGCATTTGCTTATATCTTCAAGCTGCCGCCCATATATGGTATGAGATAAAATTTTTAAAAACTCTTCTATATTCTTAGCCTCAAAAAGCTCCTCTTCCTTTTTGACAGATAACCTCCCATAAAACGGGAGCGAGTTTTTCTTTATCTCGTCAATCCCAGCATTAAAGGCACTCTTCATTCTATAGGTATTAATTATATTTATAAGGTCAACCTGTACCTCAATCTGGTGTTTTAATTCTTCCTTTGCATAACCAGTAAAATCTCTTTCTACTATTTTAAGAAACTTTTTCAAATAATGCGTTCGCAATTTAACTTCACATTCCATAAAGTCAACATTAAAGTTTTCATCTTCTTTTATATCTCTAAGGACATTATAATAATCAGTTTTATTTAGAACCGTTAAAAGCTCTTTAAAACTCCTGATTTTAGCAATTTCCAACAAATCAAAACTTGCCTTGCTTAACAAAAAACTAGGTAAATCAGAAATATAAGAACCACTAAGACCTGCATTTAAATACAAAATAGCATCTAAAATTTCTTCAATCTCATGTAGTTCTATAAGAAACCTATAAAAAGGCTCCTCATCAAGATTTTGAAACTTACATAGGTTAACATATAACTCAAAATTGCTTTTTGTTAAAATATCCTCTAAAAACCCTCTATGAATATCATTTGTATCAATATTAGCTAAAACACCCGAATATCGGGTGTTTCTCTTTAAATACTCTGC
>JAAYPV010000023.1 GCA_012519635.1 Clostridiales bacterium | reverse complement strand
TTTTTAAGAAAAAGTTCATTATTTATGTTTAATTTATTGATTTAAGGTGACCTATCCGCAAGATAAGCCACCTTAATAAGACACAACTACTATATTTAGTAATTGCCCACCAACTCATTGTATAATCCAAGATACAATTCGGCTGACCTGCTCCAGCTAAAATCTTCTTCCATTATACGCTTAACAAACTTTTCCCATTCCGGCTTATAATCATACATCATTTTTGCTCTCTGACAAGCACCAAGCATATCATGTGCATTATAGGTTTTAAATGTATATCCGTTTCCATCACCATTACCATTATCTCGTATGGAATCCCTTAATCCACCTGTTTCTCTTACAATTGGAACGGTTCCATATCTAATTGAAACCATTTGTGCTAACCCACAAGGCTCACTTTGTGATGGCATTAAGAACATATCAGAACCTGCATATATTCTTCTGGCTAGCTCTGGAATAAATCCTATTGTAACGCTAACCTTATCAGGATACCTGTAGGACATCTCTCTAAAGAAATCCTCGTATATCTTCTCACCACTGCCTATAATCGCCATCTTGTATCCAAGATTAATAATATCGTCAAAAACATATCTAATTAAATCTATTCCCTTATGTGATACAAACCTCGAAACTATACCAATAATTGGCTCGTCACCCTCCTGCAAACCAAGCTGCTCAATTAGCTTTGCTTTACAGATTTTCTTACCGCTTGTATCATTTGATGAATAATTAGCAGGTATTAAAGTGTCAGTTTCAGGATTATAAACATCAACATCAATTCCATTAAGGAATCCGCATAGCTTATACTGCTTATTTACCAAAATCCTATCCAAGCCGTGTGAATACCATGGGTCCAAAATTTCCCATGCATAGCTAGGACTAACTGTTGTTACCTTATCAGCAGTTTCAATTGCTCCTTTTATCATATTTACACATGCATCATATTCCAATAGGTTTGTATGATATAGCGGGATACCCATAAGCTCATTAATAACTTCCTTGCCATACTTACCCTGATACTGAATATTGTGAATTGTAAATACATTCTTTATGTTTTCATATCCCTGTTGATATTTATAGAAAATCTGATAATAAACAGGAACAAGCGCAGTCTGCCAATCATTTGTGTGAATAATATCAGGTTTAAATCCAATAACCCTTATCATTTCAAGCACTGAGCGTGAAAAGAATACATATCTTTCACAATCATCATAAAAGCCGTAAATGCCATCTCTGCCGAAATAATATTCATTATCTATGAAATAATATGTTACCCCATTACAAATTGTTGTAAAAATACCACAATATTGCTTCCTCCATGCTACATCTACAGTAATATGGGTAATAAAGGTCATATTTGCTCTCATTTCAGCATTTATGCATTTATAAAGGGGAACAACTACCCTGCAATCATGCCCTTTCCTAGCAATAGCTGGAGGAAGTGAGCCTATTACATCTGCTAATCCACCAGAAGCTACAAAAGGTAGTGCCTCACTTGCTGCAAATAATACATTCATTAATCCATCCCCCACTTTCTCTAAATTGTTGCATTCTTACCTATAAATAACGGATATGTTTCTGAACCTGTTATAACTCTTCCCTTACCTACCTGTACATTCTTATCAGTAATTACATAATTTAAATTACAATCATCTTCTACAATTGTATTCTGCATTAGGATACAATTCTTAACAACTGTATTTTTCCCTACTTTAACGCCCCTGAACAGTACACAATTTTCAACTGTTCCTTCAATTATGCAGCCATCAGCTATAAGGGAATTGTTTATCTTCGACTCAAGGCCATATTTTACAGGACCATTATCCCTTACCTTAGTATAAATTGGTGCTGATTGCTTAAATAATTTCTTTCTGATTTCGGTATCAAGCAACGCCATATTTGATTCATAATAACTGTTTAAACTGTCAATCTTTGAATAATATCCTGTATGCTCATAGCCCATTATCTTAAACTCATCTTTTTTACCTTGTAAGATATTTCTTCTAAAGCTGTAAAGACTTCTACTCATAGCCTCTTTGACAATCTTCTTTAAAAATGGCTTGCTCATTATAAACATATTAAGACCTATATTGCACTCGCCAATCATCTGTGGATTAATCATAACATCATTCACTCGACCTGTTTCGTCCATTCCGAAAACAGTTGCCGACTGATTTTTTGCACTGTTATAAAATCCTTTAGAATAAATGGCTGTTATATCTGCATTACTCTCAATATGACTTTCAATTGCAGGTCTATAATCAATAGTTGTTACTGTATCACAGTCTGATAAAAGCACATATTCAGCTTGAGAATGCTCTATAAAGTTCCAAGCACCATCCAATGCTTCTATCCTTCCTCTATATATACCACTTCCAACATGTCCAAATGGAGGAAGCAGATGTAATCCACCTTTTTTCCCAGATAAATCCCATTCCCTGCCTGAGCCAACATGATCAAGGAGTGATTGATAATTTGCTTTTGTGATAACACCAACCTCATGAATACCCGAATTAACCATATTGGATAGCGGAAAATCTATCATTCTATATCTTCCACCAAATAAAACCGAACCCATAGTTCTTTGTTTAGTTAAATCACTTACAGTTGAATCATGCATATTTGCAAAAATTATTCCTAGTACGCTGTTACTCGCAATCATCTTTTCATCCTCCTTTTACACGCTCTGTGAAATTATTTGCTTAGGAAGAATTTTTGTACCCTCAGATATAGTTACATTATGTCCGATAACAGCAATTCCCCACTCATCTTTATTTTCAACTAGCTCCGGTCTAATTCCAACTTTAGAATTTGAACAAACTAAACTATTTTCACCAATAATGGCATATTCTACTATTGCACCTGATTTTACAACTGAACCCGGCATAACTATACTATCTTTAACAACTGCTCCCTCTTCTATGGTAACACCTGAGAATATTACAGAAAAATCTACTGTTCCATCAATATAACTTCCCTCAGAAATCATAGAGTTTTCAACAATTGCATTTTTACCCACATACTGTGGTGGCATATTCTTATTCCTTGAATAAATCTTCCATTCAGGGTCATACAAATCCAATGGAACATTTGGATTTATCAAGTCCATATTAGCTTCCCAAAGTGAATCCAGAGTCCCTACATCCTTCCAATATCCATCAAATGCATAAGCATATAGCATTTGGCCATCTGCTAACATATTGGGAATAATATCCTTACCAAAATCCTTTGAGCCTGTATTTGCATTCTCATTCTCAATTAAATATTTTTTTAGCTTACTCCATGTGAAAACATATATTCCCATAGACGCAAGTGTAGATTTTGGCTCCTTTGGCTTCTCTGTAAACTCAACTACCTTATTATCCTCATCACAAGTCATTATACCTAATCTTGTAGCTTCCTCAAGAGTTACATTCTGTACTGCTATTGTGCAGTCCGCCTTCTTCTTCTTATGGAAATCCACCATTTTGGAATAATCCATTTTATATATATGGTCACCACCCAAAATAAGAACATATTCTGGGTCATATCTTTCAATAAAACTCATATTTTGGTAAATGGCGTTGGCAGTTCCCTCATACCATGATGCCCCCAAAGCTGTCTGATATGGTGGCAAAACATGTACTCCTCCATGAAGTTTATCCAAATCCCAAGGTTGACCACTGCCTATATAATCATGCAAAACAAGGGGTTGATATTGTGTAAGCACACCTACTGTATCAATTCCTGAATTCGCACAATTCGATAATGCAAAATCTATTATACGATATTTACCTCCATATGGCACTGCTGGTTTAGCCATATTCTCGGTTAGAGCATAAAGTCTACTTCCTTGACCACCCGCCAACAGCATTGCAACGCAATCTTTCTTAATATACATAATAATCCTCCTATCCATTTCTAGCAATACTGTAAAGTTGCATCTTCGTGCTGTCTTTACTGTAATAATTCCATGTTAATATCCTAAACAATTACAAACTATACTTGCTTATTCAATTTCGTGAGCTGCTAATAATTTTAATCAGTAAATTAAATTCTATCAACCACTTTTTTAGCTTTCTTTTTCTTTCCCGTTAATGATTTACTAAGCTTTTTATTTATCTTCCTCTTCAACGGAATATATTCAAGATACATTACTGATAATGCTGCTAATTTCAATGAGATACTGTGGTCATGCCCATGCATAGGAAGCTTCATTGTGCTTACAAAATCATCGGCTATTCCACTTCCCATAAATTCCTTTGCATCAGAATTAAAAACAAGCTTATATCTGCCCCTTTTGGGCACGCCTATCTTATAATCCTCCCTTGCAACAGGAACAAAATTACACACAACAATAAGATCTTTCTTTTTATCATCAATTCGTCTAAATGCTATAACACTCTGGGTATAGTCATCATTAGAAATCCAACTGAATCCCTCCCATGTATCATCATTTTCCCATAACGGAGAATTCTCTAAATAAAATTTATTCAACTGCTGATTGAAGTACAGCATATTCCTGTGAGTTTCATATTCAAGCAATCCCCAATCAAGCTCAGTCTTATAATCCCACTCCTTGAACTGTGCAAACTCCTGCCCCATAAACAATAGCTTTTTTCCAGGGTGCGCCATCATATAACATAGAAACGCTCTATAAGAGGCAAATTTCTGCTCATATGTTCCACTCATTTTCTGTATCATAGAGCATTTTCCATGCACTACTTCATCATGTGAAATCGATAAAATAAAGTTTTCAGAAAAGCAGTAGAAAAACGAAAATGTTATCTTGTCATGATTGAATCCTCTATAAATAGGGTCAAGCGACATATAGCGAAGCATGTCATTCATCCAGCCCATGTTCCACTTAAAGTTAAAGCCCAAACCACCCATATCCGTAGGTTTTGTTACATATGGCCAAGCCGTTGACTCCTCTGCAATCATCAACACATCGGGATTTCTAAAAAACACCGTTTCATTCAACCTTTTAAAGAACTCAACAGCCTCAAGATTTTCATGACCACCATAGATATTAGGAATCCACTCACCCGCTCTCCTGTCATAGTCAAGATAGAGCATTGACGCAACCGCATCCACCCTCAATCCATCTACATGATACTCCTCAAGCCAATAGCATGCATTAGAAATTAAAAATGAGCGAACCTCACCCTTTCCGTAATCAAAAACTCTTGTTCCCCACGAATAATGCTCACCTTTTCTAGCGTCTTCATATTCATAGCAATATGTGCCATCAAATTCATAAAGTCCAAATTCATCCTTAGGAAAATGTGCAGGAACCCAGTCCAGAATCACTCCAATACCTGCCTGATGAAACATATCAACCATTTTCTTGAAATCATCGGGGGTACCAAATCTTGATGTCGGTGCAAAATATCCCGTTACTTGATACCCCCATGAGCCATCATAAGGATATTCGGAAAGAGGCATAAGTTCTATGTGAGTGTAGGATAAGCTTTTCAAATATGGAATTATTTCTTCAGCAAAATGCACATAATTGTAAAAACTTCCATCTGAATACATTCGCCATGAATTCAAATGAACTTCATATATATTTACAGGGCTTTTATAAATTGACCTTTTCTTCTTTTGCTCCATCCACTCAGCATCATTCCAAACATAATTGCTTTCAAAAATCTTTGAAGCTGTAGCAGGTCTAGTTTCAGCGTGCGTACCATAAGGATCAGCCTTCAAAATTATCTTACCCTTTTTAGTTTCAATGCTATACTTATAGATATCATACTGCTTTAAATTAGTCAGAGTCGCTTCCCAAATTCCATTATCAATTTTTTTCATGGGGTTAGCCATTCTATCCCAATTATTAAAATCTCCTACCACTGATATACTTACAGCATTCGGTGCCCACACCCTAAAACAATATGCTTTTTCATTGTTAATCATCACCGAATGAACACCAAAAAATTTCTCTGCATCATAATTTCTTCCACTTCTAAATAAATCTAAAATATCTTTGTGTTCGTCTGAAAGTATGTTACAACTGTTGCTTACACTTGCAGAATTCATAATCTACCTCTCCCCCTTATTATTTATATTGTAGCAGAAAATGCTTATATATTCAAGGGTTTTTGTGAATATTAAATAATTTTCATGTATTTTATATAGTTTTAATAATGCAATTAGTGCAAAATGTCGACGCTATTATTGCTACTTTTTAACAAGTTGTTAACAATGTGTAAACTATTGCAAACATGGCGAATAAAATTAGGCAACTTACACAAATTTTAGTTAAAAAATTAGAAATATTTCCTTAACAAGTGTATCATATATTCTACATATTTCATTCTTATTTAAAATTAGTTACATATCGGTTACAAATCTCAAGAACATTGGTTACAAAATGTAAACACTATAAATTGTAACATATTCAATTCTTATAAATTTTTGCCATCATAACAGTTACATCATCTGTGGAACTATTTTGTGCTTTTTTACATATTTCACCTACAATAGATTTCAAATTACTTTTATTTCTGGATAATAGCAACTGTTTAATATTTTTGTATTCACTCTCATCAACTCCATCTGAAAGCATCACAAGTATATCATCTTCTTCAAAATTCACTTCCTTTTCAAATGGCTCTATATCTGAAATAATACCTATCGGCAATGATGGTGAATGAATCATGGTAAGAGTATCTCCACGCTTTATAAGCGTCGATGACGCACCCGACTTAATCAGTTTTAATTTCCCGCTTTCAAGGTTAATTTGTGATATGTCAAGTGTTGCAAAATTTTCATCGCTAGATTTAGAAAGCATTAGTGTATTTACAATTTTTATCGCTAATTTATACTCAACTCCTGCTTTTATAAGGCGTTTAAAATGACTTATTACCATTTTCGACTCAATTGATGCTTGTCTACCTGTGCCCATGCCATCAGAAATCACCAGATAAATATTGCCATATCCATCATAAAAATATTCGCAACTGTCACCCGACGGTTTAGAGCCATCTGCTCCATCACTTTTTTCATAGCTGCATACAACCTTGTATTTAGGTGCCTCACTTATAATTACTTTAACCTCATCACCAGCATAAACTGGCTCATAGCATTCCATGTTTTTATCGACTTCTGCCGATATTATACTGCATATTTCATTAGCATCAAGTTTATAATATTTATTTTCAAAATATATTTCTATTATAAGCTTATCGTTAACAGTAAAATACGCAACAACATTGTTGTAAACGACATTTTCTCTGTCAAGTAAATTTGCAATCTGCTTTGTAAGCGTGTTGTCATAATTTATTCTTTCCGATATATTCTGACAACTTGACAAAATTATCTGCTCAGAAATTTTCATTTGTTCAAACAGTAAATTCTGCATTTCCTTTAATTTTGCATCCGCTATCTTCTGCTGAAATTTTTCTCGTATTATTGCATTAAACTCGTCCGAAATTCCCTTGTGGTCTATACAGTTTTCCAATTCCTCTGTAGCTGTTGAAATGCTGATATTTCTCTTTTTAGCCATTCTGTTAAAACTCTCATTTGTTTTCTCATAATTATTTTCCCAACAAATTAACTTGTTTCGACATTTTGAACAAACTCTTTCACAAACTTCATTTCCTATATCATTCTTTATCTTCTTTTTGTTCAGCATTTTTGCGATACTTTCAGCATTTTTCCTTACAGACATAAGTGAATTAGTCATAAAATCAAGCCTTGAGAAAACCAGCCTTGCAATATATTCTTCTGCCTCATTTGTTCTTACAAATAATTTGTTAATTGATACCGTTGGAGCATATACAAAAATAAAGCTTCCTAAAATAATATCCAATTCCATTCTGAATGCTTCTTCATTTACTCCCAAAAGCATTAATCCAACAGCATTTATAGCGATAAAGAAAAAAGCTATTGTTAATTTTCCAAATTCAGAAAAAAATCCGGTAACAAGCCCTGATGCTCCCAATAACACCGATGTTGCTCCTAAATCCTTTGAATATATCATTACACCTGTTGAGGTTAATATTCCACAAATCGAGCCACCGATATGCTTGTATCTTTTAGTAGCTGTAAGTATTACAAAAGTGCCTAAAATCCTACCAATATTAATTATTGATAAGGATAATGAAGATATAGTTATAATTGTTAATATGTATAATACCGCCAATGCACAGCCGCTTGTTCCATTTAATAAGAATATTTTATTTTTTTTATAATCCTCCACAACCTCTAAAATAAAAAAAGTTGCAAGCCCAGTTAACACACTAATACATAAAAAAACTGCTGTAATACCTTTATCGTATCCCACAGCCATACCTACAACTATACTTGAAAAAGCCATACATACAGCTGTTATTGCTGCAGATTGGTAAGAATTAGTTCTACCATAAAACATCCACCTTGATATTACTACAAGCAATAATGCAAAAATATGTATGGAGGATAAATAAACTTTCCCTGTTAAAAAATAAGTAATAAGACTTCCTATAAAAATTGAGGAAGCATAAATTGGAGATACTGCACCTGCTACTGCTACATTAATCGGGGATTGGAACGAGGCAATCGTTGAATTGGCAAGTATAACCGAAAACAATGTCACAATAATTATACCTGTAACCGAACCATATTGATGCTTTCTTAATACTGCTTGAATTTTTGACATCTTTTATCACCAACCATAAAAATTTATTGTAAAGATTATTATATAACTTGTCTGATAAAATAAATGTCAATTCCTATTGCACTATTTTGCATACTAATAGAGTAAATACCAAAAAAGAAAACATCCTATGTTAATTAAGGGAGTTTTTAAGCTTTTCTGAAAATAAAACAAGTTCATCCATTGTAAGGCTTTCTACTCTCACCGCCTGATTTAGTCCAATATCTGACAATATCTCATAAATTATTTCCTTAGATATTCCTAGCATCGCTGACAAAGAATTTGCAAGCGTTTTTCTCCTTTGTGAGAATCCAGCCTTAACTACCTTGAAGAAGAATTCCTCATCAATTTTTCCGTATCGCTTATCCTTGTCTATATCAATTTTGATTACCGATGAATCAACATTTGGTACAGGAATAAAACTGCCTCTTGACACATTGAACAGAATCTTTGCATAACCATAATAATTCACGCCAACAGTTATTGCTCCTGATTGCCTTGTTCCAACCTCTGCACAAAGCCTCTGTGCAGCCTCCTTCTGAATCATAACTGTTATCGAATCAATATCAGCCCTGCTTTCAAGCAAATGCATTATAACAGGAGAAGTTATATAATAAGGCAGATTTGCACATACCGCAACCCTCTTTCCATCAAACTCCTCATCAATCAGTTTGACAATATCCACTTCAAGTATATCCTTGTTTATAATTTTTATGTTGTCAAAATCTTGTAGCGTTTCGTCTAATATAGGTAAAAGCCTATTATCTATCTCAATTGCAACAACTTTATCAGCACGCTTTGCAAGCTCTGCTGTAAGCGTACCAATACCTGTACCAATTTCAATTATTCCATAGCCCTTTTTTGCATTCCCCATTTCCGCAATTCTAGGACAAACTGATGGATTAATAAGAAAATTTTGTCCAAGACCTTTAGAAAAATTAAAGCCATGTCGCTGTAAAATATCCCTTAACACATTCATATCCGTTAAATTATTCATAAGCATAACCCTTTACTTTTAACATATTTTAATTTATTATTGCATAATAACACAAAATAAGCTATAATATTTCTATAATATTTTAGGAGGATAAATTATGTATAGTCGGAGAGATAAAATCAACTATTATCTAGATATAGCTGAAACTGTTCTCGAACGCGGCACTTGTCTGAGAAGAAATTTTGGTGCGATTATCGTTAAAAATGATGAAATTATTTCTACCGGTTATGTGGGGGCTCCAAGAGGTCGTGCAAATTGCTCGGATTTAGGCTACTGTACCCGTGAAAAATTAAATATTCCAAAAGGTGAACGCTATGAGCTTTGTCGTTCAGTTCACGCTGAGGCGAATGCAATAATCTCTGCTTCAAGAAATGACCTCATAGGTTCAACTCTGTACCTAGCCTGTCATGATGCAAAAACAAATGAGCTTTATGGCGATATTGAGCCTTGCTCAATGTGCAAGAGACTGATTATTAATGCTGGAATTTCTAAGGTAATTGCAAGAAATACAAGGGATACATATACTGTTTACGATGTTTCTGACTGGATTAAAAATGACGATTCCCTCAATGAGCATAAGGGTTATTAAAGCAACTGTCAATAACCTACATCACACCACTAACATAAAAAATATCAAATCAACAAAACTAAGGACAAGAGTATTCTTGTCCTATTTTTTCTTTAATAATGCATATAAATATTGGTCATGCTTTTCATATGCTGTATCCACCAATTCATAATTTTCGTATAGCACCTTATTTCCCTCAATTATATAATCATCAGTTTCTTTGCATCTCTTTCTGGTTACCACATAATCATATTTCTTTGATTCAATTGCTTTTTGTTGCTCCTCATACATTTCAGCTAATTTTTTTTCAGATATATTTACCCTACAAAAATATCTCTCGCTTGGCTGTATATTTGTTGTGTGATAAAAACCACCATCTAAAAAGCCATAGTTCAATAAAGTAGCGTTCGGTGTTTGTTTTATTATCTCAGCAAATTTATACTGTGGAAAATCATTCTTTTCCTTAAAATAGTAATATCTGCAATTGCTACAAAAAATTATAATAGCCAAGCAGCAAACAAATACAGTTGGAACCAACCGCTTATCAAATATTTTTGAGAAAAC
>JAAYPV010000125.1 GCA_012519635.1 Clostridiales bacterium | reverse complement strand
TATTCGTTAAACAACGCATTTAAGCCATTTTAAGCTTACTTCATAGCCTCTTCAACCGCAACAGCACATGCAACTGTAGCACCAACCATTGGGTTGTTACCCATTCCGATTAGTCCCATCATCTCAACATGCGCAGGAACTGAAGATGATCCAGCAAACTGTGCATCTCCATGCATTCTTCCCATTGAATCAGTCAAACCATATGAAGCAGGACCAGCTGCAACATTATCAGGATGCAATGTACGACCTGTACCACCACCTGAAGCAACTGAGAAGTACTTAACACCATTCTCCATAGCCCATTTCTTATATGTACCTGCAACTAGATGCTGGAAACGAGTTGGGTTAGTTGAGTTACCAGTAATTGAAACATCAACCTTTTCCTTCTTCATGATTGCAACGCCCTCTAGAACATCGTTTGCCCCATAGCAACGAACCTTAGCCTTTTCACCATCTGAATATGGTACCTCTTTAACAACCTTCAACTCACCAGTCGCAAAATCAAATTCAGTTTCAACATATGTAAAGCCGTTAATTCTTGAAATAATCATCGCAGCATCTTTTCCAAGACCATTAAGTATAACTCTTAATGGAGTTTTACGAGCCTTGTTAGCTGTTCTTGCAATACCAATTGCTCCCTCAGCAGCAGCAAATGACTCATGTCCAGCCAAAAAGCAGAAGCAATCTGTTTCCTCTCTCAAAAGCATTGCTCCAAGATTACCATGTCCAAGACCTACCTGTCTTTCCTCTGCAACTGAACCAGGTATACAGAATGCCTGCAAACCAATTCCAATAGCCTCAGCCGCATCAGCCGCCTTTGTTATACCTTTTTTCAACGCAATTGCAGTTCCAAGTGTATATGCCCAAACAGCATTCTCAAATGCTATTGGTTGAACACCCTTAACAATTTCATTTACATCTATTCCTTTTGATTTACAGAACTCAGCAGTTTCATCTAAAGTCTTAAAGCCATATTCAGCAAGACATTGCTCAATTTTAGGCATTCTTCTATCTTGACCTTCAAATTTAGCCATATTCTATATACCTCCCCTATTCTTCTCTTGGGTCGATGTGCTTATAGCCTTCATAACGACCATATGTACCAATATTTTTTTCATAAGCTTCTGCAGGTGATACTCCATGACGGATATCCTCAAGCATTTTACCAACCCTTAAGAATTTATAACCGCAAACCTGGTTATTTTCATCTACAGCTAGCTTCAAGATATATCCCTCTGCCATTTCAAGATAGCGAACACCCTTTGCAGATGTTGAGAAGATTGTACCTACCTGTGAACGCAAGCCCTTACCTAAATCCTCAAGACCTGCACCAATTGGCAAGCCGTCCTCTGAGAAAGCTGTTTGTGTTCTTCCATAAACTATCTGCAAGAATAACTCTCTCATAGCTACATTTATAGCATCGCATACAAGGTCAGTATTCAATGCTTCAAGCAAAGTCTTTCCAGGTAAAATTTCTCCAGCCATAGCTGCTGAATGTGTCATTCCTGAACATCCAACTGTTTCAATTAAAGCTTCTTCAATAATACCTTTTTTTACATTTAAGGTAAGCTTGCAAGTACCTTGTTGAGGTGCACACCAGCCTACTCCATGTGTTAATCCAGAAATATCTGTAATCTGATAAGCCTTAACCCATCTTCCCTCCTCAGGAATAGGTGCTGGCCCATGATTTGGTCCTTTGTTGAGAGTACACATTCTCTCGACTTCATGAGAATATTTCATATCCTTACTCCTTTCAAAATAGTACATGCATTCATATACTAAATATATGTTAATTATATATCATATTAAGATTATAATCAAGTTATTTTTTCGTTTTTTTATTCTAATAAATACCGAACAATAATTTTCGACAACTAATACATAAATAAATCAACACTCTAACTTTTTTTATATAATTTTTCTAATAAGTATAAATAAAGCAGGATATATATCCTGCCTTATTTCTATGAAATTTTAATAGTTCATTCCTATTTCTATTGCCTTCATATTTAAATCCAGCATATTTGCTTTTCTTGGTGGTATTGATTTTTCCATTGCCTTTCTGACAGTTTCAAGGCTGAACAAACTTGTTTCCTTAATCATCTTACCAAGCAAAATTATATTTGCCATTCCGTTTAGTTCATTATCAGTAGCAAGCTGTGTAGCAGAAATATAAAAGCAGTCTATATCAGTTCTGTCCGATTTTTCCTCAACCATTGTACTGTCAATAAAGGCCTTTCCACCTGGCTTAACGCTATTGATAAACTTATCATAGGAGGGTAGATTCATAGCAAGCATTAATGATGGATTCAAAACAAGTGGTGAACCTATTGGCTCATCGGATACACATACTGAACAGTTTGCTGTTCCTCCACGCATTTCAGGTCCATATGATGGCAACCATGAAACCTCTTTCTCATCTATTAGACCGCAATACGCAAGAACCTTTCCTGCAAAAAGTATTCCCTGCCCACCAAAGCCTGCAAGTATAATTTCCTCATTCATTATTTTACTACCTCCTCTGCTGTTATATCTTTATATACACCTAGAGGATAGTAAGGTATGCAATCCTCACGAAGTCTTGTTAATGATTCAATAGGAGTAAGTCCCCAGTTTGTCGGACAGGTTGACAAAACTTCAACTATTGAAAATCCACGCTTATTCTTTTGATTTTCAAATGCTTTTCTGATAGCCTTCTTAGCCTCTCTGATATGTGGAACGCTGTCAACAGCTACTCTTTGTGCCAAAGCTACTCCATC
Source organism: Clostridiales bacterium (assembly GCA_012519635.1). Taxonomy (GTDB): domain Bacteria; phylum Bacillota; class Clostridia; order Oscillospirales; family Ruminococcaceae; genus JAAYPV01. Next base: position 4,787 of record JAAYPV010000125.1, on the reverse strand, counting down.
AAGTGTTGCCAACATCTCACACACTCTTATAGGATACCCCTGTGTCTCCGTATTTCGTCCATAAGGTGTTGTTTGAGTTACCTGTCCTGGAAGTGTAGTTGGAGCCATTTGTCCACCAGTCATGCCATATGTTGTATTATTAACAAATATGATAACTATATTTTCTCCTCTGGTTGCACTATGAACTGTTTCAGCAGTACCAATTGCAGCAAGGTCACCATCACCCTGATATGTAAAAACATATTTATCAGGCATTGCTCTCTTTGCACCTGTCGCTACAGCCGGTGCTCTTCCATGAGGTGCTTCAATCATATCACAATTGAAATAATTATATGCCATAACAGAACATCCTACCGGACATACACCAATTGTATCGCCCTCTATTCCCATTTCATCTATAACTTCAGCAACTAATCTGTGAATAATACCATGAGTACAACCTGGGCAGTAATGAGTTGACACATCTGCTAAAGCCTTTGGTTTTTCAAATACTACTGCCATTACTTTGCACCCCCTATTTTTATTATCTCATCAAAAATTTCTGTAGGCTTAGGAATAACTCCTCCTGTGCGGCCAAAGAAATGTACAGGCTTTGAACATTCCAATGAAAGCTTTACATCGTCAACCATCTGTCCCATACTCATCTCAACAACAAGAACATCTGATGCAGCCTTTGTTCCCTCAACAATCTGCTTTTCTGGGAATGGCCACAATGTCATAGGTCGGATAAGTCCCGCCTTGATTCCAGCCTCTCTTGCCTTATTAACTGCTGATTTTGCAACTCTTGCTGTAGCACCATAAGCAACTACGACAATATCTGCATCTTCAGTTTTATAAAGCTCAGCCTCACTATGTTTTTTCTTAATATCCTCATATCTTACAAAACGGTCCTGAACTGTTTTCTGCAAGCCATCAGGTTGTAAATACAATGAATTAACTATATTATGCTTACGCTTAAACTGATGGCCATTAGTCGCCCAAGGCTTTTCTACAACATTTGCCTTTATTTCAGGGAATGTAACTGGCTCCATCATCTGACCTAACAGGCCATCTGCTAAAATCATAGCTGGCATTCTGTATTCATCAGCCAAATCAAATGCCTTTGTAAGCATATTAATCATTTCCTGTACTGATGCTGGAGCATATACTAGCAAATGAAAATCTCCATGTCCCAATGCTTTTGTAGCCTGCCAGTAGTCAGCCTGTGATGGTTGAATGCCTCCCAAACCAGGACCACCACGCTGAACATTAATAATTACACATGGCAGGTCACTTCCCGCAATATATGAAATACCCTCTGATTTAAGGCTTATTCCTGGTGATGAGGATGATGTCATTGCTCTTACACCCGTAGCCGCTGCACCTAAAACCATGTTAATTGCAGCTATTTCAGATTCAGCCTGTAAAAATACTCCGCCTGCTTTTTCCATTCGCTTTGCCATATAAGCTGACAGCTCTGTTTGTGGTGTTATAGGGTAACCAAAAAAACATTTACAGCCGGCTCTTATTGCAGCTTCAGCCAATGCCTCATTACCCTTCATAAGATTTCTTTCCAAAATTACAACTCCTTTATGTATATTTTGTAATGGCAAGCACCGCTTGTCCTTTATTTTGTTATTTTTCAACTGTTATCGCACAGTCAGGACACATCATTGCACACATAGCACAACCTATACAAGCTGACATATCGATACATTCAGCAGTAAAATAGCCTTTTTTATTTCTCTTCTCCTTTTGCATTACAACAATGTTTTTAGGGCAAGAAGTAGTACATAAACCACAACCTTTACATTTCTCAAAGTTTACTTCCATTTTTGCCATATTTTATTCCCCCTTTCGGCGTATTAACATATAAACATTCACAAATAATCCTTACTGTCATATCTGTAAATAATCTGAATTTTAATAATAGACTTATACTTCCCACAATGGCTTTACAAATATATCCATTTCCTCAAAACCCTCACCATTATCCATATCAATGTTCTTACTATAAGTGTGGAAAATTATCGGAAGGCTTGCTTTTTCTGCAATTTCCTTTGCAAATGATATAGATGCTTTAATATCGTAAGCAGTGGTTTCATTTCCTAAATTAGAGTTATTTATAATTCCCGTATGCTTCATCCTTGAGGCATTTTCAATCTCATACATAAGTGCCAGTGCCTCATCAGCTGTTCTTGTCAAATATCTAAAGCAATTAATCACATAATACATCTCTAAATCGGATTGATACTCAGACAATGCCTCAGCATAACGGCCTAAAGCTATTGCACCTGCGTCATCCCCGCCAACATCAATTACAATATATCTATCCTCTCTTATAATTCGTTCCAAATCAAAATTTATTGCGGGTATATCCAGATTTGAGTTTGCATACATGGGTTTAATCAGCTCTATATTTCTGCTTTCAAACAAGTCGTCAAAATCTGCCGTTCGGAAATATGGATTGACTATATCCAAATCAACTACAGTAACCTTTTTACTACTTCCCGCCAGCTTTATAGCTAAATTTACTGATACATTGGTTTTGCCAACCCCATAGTGCCCTGTAACAACAGTTATCCTTTTCACACTACCACCACTTTTCTTCTTAAATGACGACCTCGCCATTTTTACACAAATTCACATTGTCCTATAACAAGCTAATATTCTTTGTGTATAAAAATTATATCATAATTAACTAAAATAATCAATAGTTTTTAATGCAATATTAACGAACTAAAATTTATACAAATCTTTTTGTATCTTTTTAATTACAATATATCCCTCTTTTATGCATTTAAACTCACTATATTTATATGATAAATAAATTACATATGGCTCCAAAGTATATGAAAAAATCCTCCCGTTTGTATTGACATATAGCCAACCCATACCCTCATATATTAGCTTAAGACAGGGGGCGGTGCAGATGACAATGGTTGAAAAAAAGTCATCAGGATATAAAATTGAGCTATCGCCACAACAGCAAAAGAAGTTTGAAGAGCAGCTTATTATTGCAATGTATAAACAACTTTATGCGAATGGTCTGTTGTCCGATGTACAGCTTAGTGAGCTATTAAAAATGCATAATATGTAAAAGCTTCGGACATTATAAAGCATATTTTAATTTTAACATAAATCTAAAGGAGTAGCAAAATGAAAAATAAACTTCGTGTAGCCGCTTATTGCCGTGTATCAACTGATAAGAATGACCAGGTCAATTCTCTTGCAAGCCAGATTAAATATTTTACTGACTATATTGATAGTCACAAAGAGTGGACGCTGTGTGAGGTTTATTATGATGAGGGTATCAGTGGTACATCAGTTAAAAAGCGTACTGGCTTCAAGCGTATGATTTATGATGCATTAAATGGAAATATTGACCTTATTATTACAAAGGAGGTAAGTCGTTTTGCTAGAAATACCGTTGATACACTCTCTTACACACGAAAGCTTAAGGAAAAGGGTGTTGGAGTCTTCTTTATGAACGATAATATCGATACCCGTGATTCAGATGGCGAACTCAGGCTTTCCATAATGGCAAGTATTGCTCAAGAGGAAAGCCGTAAGACCTCTGAACGAGTTAAATGGGGGCAAAAAAGGAGAATGGAACAGGGTGTTGTTTTCGGTAGGGATTTACTTGGATATTTTGTGCGTGATGGTAAACTTATTATTAATCCAGATGAGGTTGAAACAGTAAAACTGATATTTCACAAATTTCTCATTGAGGGAAAAGGCACACATGTTATTGCAAGAGAATTAGAGGAAATCGGAATCCGCCCTAAACGCGTCAAGCATTGGTCAAATACAGCTATACTTCGTGTTCTTAAAAATGAAAAATATGTCGGAGACCTTTGTCAAAAAAAAACCTATACGCCAGATTATCTGAGCCATACCAAAAAACTTAATCGTGGCGAAGAGGAAATGATTTATTTAAAAGACCACCATGAGGCTATAATTGACCGTGATACTTGGAATAAAACTCAATTTGAGCTTGCTCGGCGTTCTTCATCTAAAAAACAGAAATCAAAACATTCAAACAGATACTGGTGTAGCGGAAAATTAATATGCGGAGAATGTGGACACCGATTCGTAAGTCGTAGAAAAAAATTAAAAAATGGCGAAATTTATAAGGCATGGCGTTGCTATGCAAGCACTAAATACGGACAAGCCAAAACGAACAATTCCGGTGAAAATATCGGCTGTAATAATTCATCTATAAACGAAAAAATTTTGATTTCAGCAGTTGCCTATTCCCTAAAATTCTTAAAAATCAATAGTAAAAGCATAAAGGAAAATATGTTGAGGGAAATAAGACTTGTACTAAACTTAAAAGCTAAAAAAAACATCAATACCGCTTCCTTATATGAACAAATCGAAATCCTTAACAAAAAAAAGCGAAAAGCTATCGACCTTATGCTTGACATGATAATAACTAAGAGCGACCTTAAAGAACAAACAGATTACTATAATGAAGAAATAGAAGAATTAAGAAAAAAAATTGACCTTGCCGAAAAAAGAAATATTGCTCAGAGTCAGCAAATTCATGACATTAAAACATATATCTCCGAAATAGATCGAATGCTAAATTATAATATTGAGGATACCAATGTGTATAACTCAGCACTTAACAAAATTGTTATCCTGAAAGATAATCAACTCATCATATATCTGAACGCTGTTCCATTCGGTATAAAACTGCACTATTCTGCTAAAGGAAAAGGTAAATCATATCACTTTAAATTTAAATATTTGGGCAAAACAATTGAAGGTAAATAAATCTACATATCGATACAGATATAGGT
>JAAYPV010000124.1 GCA_012519635.1 Clostridiales bacterium | reverse complement strand
GAGATAGAATTACTGATGGGGTACAATATTGCAAAGGACAAAGATAAAAACTCATGGGCAAAGGAAAAAGATGGTGTTAGTGTTGGTAAGGTTATTCTTGGTTGTATGAAAGAAATAGAGGAAAAATCTAAAAAGGATGGTGATAATGTATTGAAAAATTTAAGTCTATTTTTTGGCTATATGTATTGGAAAGCAAGAATTTGGGCTGCAGAAAGGTCTCAATATAATAAAAGGGGGAATAAGTAATGTTATATGACAAGTTTGACAATAGAATAATTATTACCGGTAAGTTAGTTGCTCTAGACCCCATACATATTGGCTCATCAACTAAAAACTCATTGAATCCAATAGATGTTGACAACAGTGTTTTAAAGGATTCTCAGGGACGTCCGGTTATTCCGGGTTCATCAATAAAAGGTTTAACTCGCTTCTTTTTTGAGTCTGTGCTAAGAAATATCAATGAAAGCAGTGCTTGTAATGTTTTGGAGGAAAAAGAATGTTGTACCGAAAAGACAGATGTGAAAAATGAAATAAAAAGGTTAAGGGATAAAGGCTCTCATGAGGAGCTTGCTACATATTCTTATGAGAAAAGCTGTGAGGCTTGCAAGCTATTTGGTGGGCGTGAATTTGCTGGCAAGCTGATGTTTAAGGACTGTTTCCTTATAGGAGATGTAAAGCTTGAGCATCGCGATGGTGTTGGAATCGATAGGAAAACCGGTGCATATAAAAGTAAAGCAAAATATGACTATGAAATTATTCCGAAGGGAAGTGAATTTGAATTTTACCTCTTAGCTGAAAATCTTGATGAAAAGCAAATGAAATATCTTGATTTTATTATTAGACATTTGGAAAGTGGAAATCTTTCGGTTGGTGGCAAAGTTACAAGAGGACTTGGAAGATTTAAGCTGACTGTAACTAAAAGAGAAGTCATAGATATTGAAAGCTTAAAGGCAGAATTAAAATTAAAGGAGGGTCGCAATGTTTGAGAAACTTAAAAATGTAGCTATTGCTGAATTTGATTTGATTGCAGATGGCCCTATACTCGTTAAGAGTGGTAAAAGCACTAAAACAAACCCTACATTGCCTGATTCTTTCTTCTTGAGGGGATTATATAATGGTGAAGAAACACTTGTTATTCCAGGAAGTACGATAAAGGGTGTTATAAGAAGTTATGTTTCAGATACTTTCGACCCTGAAAAAAAATGCGGTGAAAACAAAATACCTGAAATTATCAAATTGTTTGGATTCGGTGGTAAAAAGGGTCAAAAAAGCATGATTAGCTTTCATGATGCCTATGCTGTGCCTGAAACAGTTGTGACAAATATACGATACAATATAGCTATAAATAAGTTAACACAATCCGCTAAGAATACAACGCTCAACGACCTTGAAGTTGTAGAACAAGGTATTTTTAAGGCTGGCTTTAGGCTTATAAATTTTGATGATGAGCTAGAATGGATTTTAAACGCATTAAAGGAAGTCGATACAGGTTTAATAAGGTTTGGAGGTAGAAGGAGTTGCGGCTTCGGCAAAATGAGGATTGGTGATTTCTGTCTTAAAATCTCGGAAGGGTATAATGCCGATTTGTCAATAAAGAATGAGCAAGAGTTTACCTCCTTTGAATCTGCTCTTAAGTATGTGGAAGGGAAGTGAAAATTTGAAGAACTATGCCCCAAATTATGATTTTGTGAGCTTTGGACAGTCGCAGATTTATATTGGTGATTATAGTGGGAAAAAACCAAAAAAAAATATTAAAGGCCATATTGATATAACAATTATCTGTCTTGATAATGTATATATCGGAAGTGGTTTTTTCAGCAGTAGAAATAAGAGTATTTGCAATGAGCCGATTAAGTTCAGAAATGACTGCATAATACCGGGTTCATCATTTAAAGGTGCTTTAAGAAATATTGCCTCAGCAGTGTCAGAGGCTTGTTTGCCTAAATTTAAAAAGAAGGAAGATAAGAAACCTAACAACAATGAATGTAATGATAAACAAAGATGCATTGTTTGCGATATGTTTGGCACTGTAAATTATGCAAGCAGGCTGATTATCCCAGATTTTAAAGCAGAAAAAGCAGATACTGAAATTCTAGAATTAAATGTGCAATATGGGCCAAATCCTAAAAATAAAAAGTACAAAAATGAGGACGGTTTAAGTAAGGGTTATAAATTCTATAAGACATATTGTGAAAAATATAACGATGACAAAAAGATTGAGGTAAATACAGTAAAGAAAGGCTCAAAATTTACAGGCAGAATTTATTTTTCAAATATTTCAAAAGAACAACTATCATTGCTTTTGTTCTCAATGGGCATTGACGGTAGCTTTAACATGAAAATTGGTGGCTTTAAAAATCAAGGACTTGGACGCATTAAGATTGAAGTTTTGGATAGTAAGATTGAGGTTATAAGTAGTGAAAATAAGGTTACAGCTAGTGAAGATATTACCAATAAATCTCCATTAGAATTAGCACAGGAATATCCAAATAATACCCAAAGCCGAAAAAGACAAATAGAAGAGCTAAAAAAAATACTTAAGCCATAAGAGGGGGTGAAAGGGCTTGAAAAGTAAAGCAGAGTTAATAAGGATAGCTAACCTTTTAGACTATTCAAATGATTATGAGAAGTTTTATGAGTTTGCAAAAAAATATATTATGTATATGAAAGCAAGTCAAAAGAATGATAAAAAGTATTTCTTTTCAACAATTAACTTAATTTCAAAAAATGCAAAAGATTATACGATAAAGAATGCTTTAGGGATAGAAAGCAAACATAACAAAGTAGAAGCTATAAAAGAATGGTGCAAGCATATTAGTGAGAGTGAGGAGCTAAAACAGCTTGAACTTGATGAACTGCATTATGTATTAGGATATGCCACAAGAAAGGCGAAAATTTTGAAGTCTTTACAGCCTGAAGATGATGAAACCTCAAAGTGTAAACCGAATAAAAGACCTAAAGAATATAAAAATAATAATAAAGATGAAAAACCAAATACTGTTTATAAATCTAAAAGCACTAATAAAATTAAAGCTCATAAATCATTGAAAGGTAAGGTGACAGAATACCGTAATAATGCAGGTAAGATTATAGTAGGCGATAATACATATATATTTGGGGAAAATATACCTAAAGAAACTAATATAATTAAAAACTATTATGTAATTATTGATTTAAATGATAAAAATGAAATAATTAATATAAGAAAATATGAAGAAAATGCGTAAAATGAAAGAAAGGAGCGATATATGCGTATCTTATGGGTTTCAAGGCATAAAATGACTGCAGAGCAGCTGGATTCACTTAAGAAAAACTATGGTGATATTGAAATAATCAATGCTGACAGAACCTTTACAAATGCTCAGGAAATTATTGATTTTACCGAAAATATCGATGTGTATGCAGTTGTTTTGCCAACAGAAATTTTAGTGGACTTATATAAGCTTTTACCAGCAGATAAGGATTTGATAATACCATATTCTAAAAGAATCCCTACTGGCAAAAAGGTGTTAAATTCTTCAACAGGAGATTATGAAGCAGAATATATGTTTGTGCATGATTGCTGGAAAAAGGTGATTTGTGCAGAATTTGAAACAGAAAAATTAAAGTAAAAG
>JAAYPV010000022.1 GCA_012519635.1 Clostridiales bacterium | reverse complement strand
GGTGATACTGGCCCTACTGGTGACACTGGTCCTACTGGTGATACTGGCCCTACCGGCCCTGTCCAGCAATTACGAGGATTGCAGGTTCAGCTTACTGACGCAGGAATAACTGCAGTTGGCTCTGGAGACCCTGTAATATTCAATAATGTTACAAATGACCAGACTATTAATGTAGATTATAATAACTTAACAGGTGAATTTACAATTAACGCACCTGGCAACTACTATGTATCATGGTGGGTTGCAACTGATGGTGCAGGCCCCTCAACTACAATCTCATTTGCTGTAGAAATAAACGGAAGTCTTAATATTATCGGTTCATCTCCAATAGTAACTGGTCAGGTTTCTGGTGATGCTTTTGTTACAGTAGGAGCTGTTCCCTCTACAATTAGGCTTGTAAATTTAACAGCTGATGACACAACTTTTGCAAATACACCAGTTCAAGCAAATCTTGTGATTACGGAAATATCCAGCTAGTTAAAGATTTTTTAGTATCTGATCTCTAAATTAAATCTGTACAAAGTAATAGTTTGAGGATAAAACCTCAAACTATTGCTACATATTTTATATTAAAAAACCTTGCTCGCAAAAGCTAATAAATTACCTAAAATCACCTTTGCCTTCTTAATTTTGCTTAACCTTCCCACCAACAAATCCACTACCCTCAGTAGCCACATTAAAAGTAAAAATCCACCTCTAACGGTGGATTTATATATTATTCAAAAAGAGAGAACACCGACCTAAATTACCTACCACGCCTTGAAGAACCTTTGCGTTTGTTATCAATATTCCTCTTTAACTCGCCAATCTTCTCTTCACTGCTCTGCTTAAATTTATTAAGCATGTCTTCAAAAGACATTTCACTTGCAGAAGGTTGCTTTTTTGTCTCCCAGACACTTGGAGGAGGACATTTACTTGCATCATAACCAGTACGGTAATTATCCCCACAACCTGCTGTATTTTCATTACCATAGCTGTCATTTTTTCCTGAATCAGCATTATCTCCATCAACTGCTTTCTTAATGGACAAGCTAATTTTGCCCGCCTCATTTACACCAATAATTTTAACCTTAACAGTCTGATTTTCTTTTAAATGCTCCTTGATGTCATTAACATAAGAGTTAGCAATTTCTGAGATATGTACCATACCAGTTGTATTTTTATCAATCTCAACGAATGCCCCATATGCAGTAATCCCTTTAACTACTCCATCATAAATTTTCCCAACTTCAAATTGCATAAAGTAAAAGTTATCCTCCTAAATTAATTTCTTGAAATATCATAGAATCTGCGTTCTCTGGGTATGCCATAATTAAATTCTGGATTTTCTGTTGCATACTTTTCCATAAATGTGTTAATATCTTCATTTTCAATTATTCTTTGATATTCCATATTTTCCGCCTCAAGCTCCTCAGTTTGCTGCTTGATTAATTGCAGCTCCTTCTTCTTTTCAGAAATTGTAGCCTGGCTAGAAATAATAGAAGCCACACAAAAAACAACCATAGCAACAGCAGCCACTGCAGTCATTACAGAAAGCGGACCTCTATACTTCTTTTTTTTAACTTTAGCAACCCTTTTGCCCAACTGACTCACTTTCCTTCGTTTTTTATATTAGTAATACCCATTATACAACATATAATAAAATCTAGCAAGTACATTTTACTTATTTAACATAAATTTAATTTTTTTTGAACCTTTCCACAAATTTTTCTTTAATTTTTGCACATATAAGTAAAATTTTATTTCTCAACGGAGAAAAGACTTTGCTGAGCAGTTTATGTATGAATAACACTATTTTTCTGACTGTTCCTACAACAATGTTCCCTACTGAAAAAAAATAAACTGTAAATCCTAGAATGTTTCCGATAATATAGAAAACCCTGAACTCTCCTCTTGAGGCAACTATGGAAAAGCACATTACGAATGCTGCATATGAAAACATAAACAATATATCCTCTATTGCAACCATTATTTTATTATGAGGCAGTATTGCTCTTATTACACGAAATATATCAAAGGTTATGCCGATAGGAATTCCTAAAAGGCATGATAGCAAGAAAAGTTTGGTCTGTTCTGTGGCTGTAAAAAAAGTTTCAAGCTCCATATTCCCTCCTGCATCATTTATCTAAATAGCTTTCCTAAAAATGAAATTGGACCCTTCTTGTCCTTATCACCATATGAAAGTGACCATATATCACCCTCTATCGACATTTCACCTGTTTCAACGCTCATTGAATTTACATGAAGGTTCCTGCCCTGTATCAGAAGCTCTCCCATCTGTGTATAAAGCAGTATGGTTTTATCATCAAAATTATCAACATCGGTTACTCCTGAAATTGAAAGCGACTTCCTGTTTTCCATAATAACATTGTGTAATACCCTTGTAATTTTTTCTTCTGTCATAATTATCACTCCTTTTTTATTTATTATATGCTTGGCTTAAAAAAAAAGAACAAGCCTTCCTTACCTATATTAATAACCTTGTGGTTTAATTTATTGTTTTTGGTTACACTAGTAAAAATAATTCTTTTACCTGCTTCTATTACAGTAATGTAAATTTATAACAAGCCAAAATAAGAATAAAATATATTTTTTCCTAAAACCCCTTGATTTTATAAAATATCTGTGATATACTGTATAGGATTAATTAATCTGTCGAAAGGGGAATGCTGTAAAATGAGTACAATGGAGATAGTTGTCGGTGTCGGTTTATTGCTTGTTTGTCTTCTTATAATCATTCTATGTCTGCTTCAAGACCAAAAAACTCAGCAGAATATGACCACAGCTATAACGGGTGGAAGTAATGATTCATTCTATGGTAAAAATGCAGGACGAACAAAAGAAGCTGCTCTTAATAGAATTACTAAAATATTAGCGGGCTTGTTTTTTATCATTACTGTAGCAATAAATATAGTTCCTAATGTTATAAACAAGTAGAACTTTAATTGAAACGAAAGGTAAGAGTGGAAAGTTTATTCCTGTCTCTTGCCTTTTTTTGATTTTATTCCATATTCATATCATATAATCCATATCATATATAGATAAATTTGGAGGAAAATAATGAACGAAACAAGATATAGCGTCGAGAAGTATAAAAACAGAATTATGACTTTTTTAAATCAAGGAAGAAAAAAACCAATACCTAAAAAGGACCTTGCCGCTAAATGTAAAAGCAATAAGGGCGGTGAAAACTTCTATATAGCTCTTGATGAGCTTTGTTCAGAGGGGATTATCTTCGAGCGTAAAAAAGGATTTGTCTCATGTGAAAAATATGGATACTTCACTGCCACTATTACAAGGCTCAACAAAACCTTTGGATTTGCTGAAAAAACAGATGATAAAAGCGAGGTTTTTATTCCTGGAAAATTTCTTATGGGTGCAATGCCTCAGGATAAGGTACTGATTTCTCTTATTGAATCAAGGAGTGGGTCGCCTGAGGGAGAGGTGCTTTCAATCCTTGAGGAGAATCTGTCACAAATGACAGGTACTGTTGTTTTTAGAGCTGGCTCATATTTTATAATTCCCGACACTATGGCAAAAAGCCTTATAAGAGTTGATAATATGGATAATGTGCCTTTTGAGGAGGGCGATAAGGTTCTTGCTGAAATTATAAAACGCGGTAGCCGTCATTCCGAACACAGAGCACGAATTATTATGGCATTCGGAAGTGCAGAAAACGCTGTTTCATGTGCCAACTCAATCCTTGCTGTTAATGGTATTGTCCCTGAATTTCCCTTTAAGGCTCTTAAAGAGGCAAGAAAAATTGCTGAGGCTGGAATACAGGAATATGAGTATAACAACAGAGAGGATTTGCGTGATGAATGCATTTTCACAATCGATAGCGCAGAAGCAAAAGACCTTGATGACGCTGTTTCCATATCCAAGCACGAAGACCACTATATTCTCGGAGTCCATATTGCCGATGTATCCTACTATGTTAAGGGAAACTCTGCTCTAGATAAAGAGGCACTTAATCGCGGAACAAGCATTTATTACGCCAATAAGGTTGTTCCAATGCTTCCAAAGGAGCTTTCCAACGGTATCTGTTCGCTGAATCCCAATGAGGACAGACTCACCTTTTCCGTATTCCTCAAGGTGGACTTTGAAGGAAATTTAAAAAACTATACCTTTAAGAAAACTGTTATCAATTCTAAAATAAAGGGTATTTACTCGGAAATAAATACTATTCTCTCCGGAGAGACAACTCCAGAAATCCTTGAAAAATATGCTCATGTCATGGACAGCATAATTCTTATGAATGAACTTGCTGACCTTCTCATTGCTTGTAAAAAAAGACGTGGTGCACCACAGATTGAAACCGTTGAAAGCAAGCTGATTATTGATGAAAATGATGTTTGTATAGGTGTTACACCTAGAGTCAGAGGTAAAAGCGAAATGATTATTGAGGAGTTTATGCTGCTTGCAAATGAGGCCGCCGCAAACTATGCCCGCATAAAGGAAGTTCCTTTTATTTATAGAGTGCATGAAGAGCCTACTCTTGAAAAGGCAGAAAAGCTAAAGGAAATACTTTTGAAAATCGGTGTTCCATTCCCTAATGTGGACAGCTTTAAACCAGCACACCTTGCTCAAATTCTTGATAATGCAAGGGAAAGCCCTATGTTCCCTGTAATAAACACCATTATCCTACGCTCAATGGCTAAGGCTAAATATGCCCCAGAGCCAATCGGTCATTTCGGGCTTGCATTGGCCGACTACGCCCATTTTACATCACCTATAAGACGCTATCCAGACCTTTCTATCCATAGAATACTAAGCGATACCATAATGGGCTATGATACAAAATGGCTTGAAAAAAGGTATGCTGCTTTTACAGCCAATTCCTCCGAAAAATCCTCCCGCGCAGAGCTTACTGCAATGAATGTTGAACGAGAGTGTGAGGATTGCTATAAGGCTGAATATATGCAAAAGCATATCGGCGAGGTATATGAAGGTTTGATTTCAAGCGTTGTTGAACATGGTGTTTATGTAATGCTTGAAAACACCGTTGAGGGGCTTGTTCATATCAACTCCTTCCCACCAGGAAATTATTACTACGATGGCTTTATGTCAATCACTGAGCAGCTTTCAAATAAAAAATACACTCTTGGGGATAAAGTTAGAATAAAATGTGTAAAGGCTACCGTTTCAACTGGTGATATTGATTTTGTTTTTGCTGAAGAAAGCGAATTGCAAAGTGAAGAATAGTTTTTAACCTTTTATAAACATTCTTGCAATAATTTCTTTTATATGTTATGATTATAATTGTAAAATAAATAGAAAGAGGTTACAACATGAAGAAACAGATTAAAAGAATACTTGCTGGAGTTTTGGCAGTTGCTACGCTTTTCCTTGCGACTCCGATTAGCAATATATCTACAAATCCATTAGATTTGAAGTCAGCCTATACAGTATCAGCTGAAACTTATGGCGATTTAACTTATAAAATAGTTGATGGAAAGGTTTATATTACAGCTTGTGACAAAACTGCTACTGAAGTTGTAATTCCTAGTAAAATTAATGGATTACCTGTTACTTCTATTGAAAGTGGAGCTTTTAAAAAATGTAATAACCTAACTTCAGTCATAATTCCTAACACTGTTAAATATATCAACCATAGTGCATTTTTATACTGTAATAGCTTGACATCTATCACTATTCCCAGCTCTGTTACAGGTATTACTTACATGACATTTGGAAAGTGTGAAAGCTTAACTTCAATCACAGTGGATAAAAACAATCAATATTTTTGCGATATTGATGGTGTTTTATTTAGTAAGGATAAAAAGACCCTTGTTGCATATCCTGCTGGTAAACCTTCAGATAAATATATAGTCCCTGATTTTGTTATTGATATTTTCGACTGTGCATTTGAAGGCAGTTTAAACTTAACTGAAGTAGTTCTCCCTAACTCTATCAAACGTATTGAAATGTGTACATTTTATGATTGCATAAATTTAACTAAAATAACGATTCCTAATTCCGTTACTCAAATTAAGAACTATTCATTCACTGGTTGTAATAACTTAACATCTGTTGTAATCCCATCATCTGTTAAAACCATTGAAGATGAGGCTTTTTTTTCTAAGTATCTAAAAACAATCTATGGCTATACAGGTTCAACCGCTGAAGCCTACGCAAATAAAAAGAAGATAACCTTTATTCCGCTTGATAAAGAATTTAAAACAGGCGATTTAAATGGAGATGGCATTTTAAATTCAGCTGATATTGTAATACTTAAGCAAGCTATATCTGGCAACCAAAAATTATTCCCTAATCAAGCAAAGGCTGCTGATATAAATAAAGATGGAAAAATTGATGCATTTGACTTAATTTCACTAAAAAGTATGATTACAAAATAATATAAACCAACTAAAAGTCCTGCTTGCAAAAAATTAAGCAGGACTTAAATTTCTTAATTTAATTGTGAAAAGTGTATCAATTTTTATTGACTTCAGGCTAAAATCGTAATATAATAGGTATATAAAACATTTATGGAGGGTTTAATTTCATGAGTAGATTATATAATTTCAGTGCTGGTCCTGCAATGTTACCTGAAGAAGTTTTAAAAATTGCTGCTGACGAAATGCTTGAGTACAAGACAACTGGTCAGTCTGTTATGGAAATGTCACACCGTTCAAAAGAGTACCAGGCTATCTTCGATGAGACTGAGGCTATTTTAAGAGAAGTTATGTCAATTCCAGAAAATTATAAGGTTTTATTTTTACAGGGTGGCGCTTCATCACAATTCGCTATGGTTCCACTTAACCTTTTAAACAAATCAGGTAAGGCTGATTTCGTTATAACTGGTCAATGGGCTAAGAAGGCTTATAGCGAAGCTAAGCGTTATGGTGAATGTAAGGCTGTTGCTTCCTCTGAGGATAAAACCTTTTCATATATTCCAAAATTAGATAAATCAACTTTTACTCCTGATGCAGATTATTTCCACATATGCCAGAATAACACTATATACGGTACAAGATTCACTGAACTACCTGATACAGGAAATGTTCCACTAGTTGCAGATATGTCGTCATGTATTTTATCTGAACCTGTTGATGTTACAAAATATGGCTTAATTTATGCCGGTGCACAAAAGAACATGGGTCCTGCTGGTTTGACTGTTGTTATTATTCGTGAGGACTTAATTGGAAATGCTAAGGACTTCACTCCAACAATGTTCAATTATAAGACACATGCTGACAATGGCTCAATGTTTAACACTCCTCCAACCTATGGAATTTATATCTTAAAACTTGTTCTAGAATGGATTAAGGCAAGTGGCGGATTAGAGGCTATGAAGATTCACAACGAAAAGAAAGCTGCTATGCTATATGATTTCCTTGATAGCTCTAAATTGTTTAAGGCTACTGTTCAGGGTAAGGACCGCTCACTTATGAATGTTCCTTTTGTAACAGGCAATGAGGAGCTTGATGCAAAATTTGTTGCTGAGGCTAAGAGCAAGGGCTTCTTAAATCTTAAAGGACATCGCTCAGTAGGCGGAATGAGAGCTTCTATCTACAACGCTATGCCAATCGAAGGCGTAGAGAAGCTAGTTGAATTTATGAAGGAATTTGAGGCTACAAACGCTTAATTATATACCATTTAAGGAGTTGCTATTATGTATAATAGCAACTCCTTAAATGGTATATAAAATTTCCAGTGTCGGCACTGATTTTTTTGATAGAAACCTATATAATGTTTCAAGTACAGCTGAAAACCCAGATGCAATTATAGTTCGTTCAGCTAGCATGCATGATATGGCATTCGGTTCAAATCTGCTTGCAATCGCAAGAGCAGGTGCAGGTGTAAATAATATTCCTGTGGACGAATGCACTAAACAGGGTATCTGCGTTTTCAATACTCCAGGTGCTAATGCTAATGCTGTTAAGGAGCTTGTTATTGCTGGTCTTCTTTTATCATCAAGAAAAATTTCCGAGGCATTAACATGGGTTCCATCATTGAAAACTGAAGGTGATGCTGTCGGAAAATTGGTTGAAAAAGGTAAGTCACAATTTGCAGGTCCAGAAATCATGGGCAAAACTCTTGGAGTAATTGGTTTGGGTGCTATTGGTTCAATGGTTGCAAATGTTGCATTGCACTTAGGTATGAATGTTGTAGGTTGTGACCCATTCTTATCTGTTAATTCCGCATTAAGACTTTCACCTAAGGTTAAATGCGTAAAAACTCCTGATGAGTTTTACAGCGAGGCAGATTATATTTCATTACACCTTCCTTACAATGCTGATACAAAGGGCTTTGTTAATGCTGAAACTATTAGCAAAATGAAGGATAATGTAAGAATTTTAAACTTTGCAAGAGGAGAACTTGTTAACGACGCAGATATGATTAAGGCACTTGAAGGCGGTAAGGTCGCTTGCTATGTAACCGACTTCCCTAATGCTGAAATCATTGGTGTGAAGGGTGTTGTTGCTATTCCTCATCTTGGTGCATCAACTCCTGAAAGTGAAGATAATTGTGCTGTTATGGCTACAAAACAGCTTATTGATTATATTGAAAATGGAAATATTAAGAACAGTGTAAACTTGCCTGACGCGGAAATGACTGCTGTTGGCACAAAGATTTGCATTATTCACAAGAATATCCCATCAATTATTTCACAAATTACAACTTCACTTGCTGGTAATGGTTTGAATATCGAAAATATGCTTAATAAGAGCAAAAAAGATTATGCTTACACCATGATAGATGCTTGTGGAGGAAATGTTACTGATGATATCATTGCAAGCATTAACGCTATTGACGGCATAATTAAGGTAAGAGTAATCTAATACAAAATTACAATAAAAAAGAAACATAGGCTACTGATTCCCTCAGTAGCCTTATATTTCATAGAAAACTATTTTTTCAATTAATCGCATTCTAATTCCTCCGCTTTCAAATAAATTTCATATGGAACAGCATAGAGCTTCCCATCACAGCGTACGATGGATGAACGCTTAGCAGCCTTTGCAAGAGCTACCTTTCCAAATAGTCCTACTTTTATCTCTTCATAAATATGGATATTCACTCTTTTACCCATTTCCGGACTCATTCTTCTAATATCCATAATCTCACTCCCTCTCTATTTACAATTACTTCATTAGCATACTCCCCTTTGTCTAAATTTTCGTCGATATTTTAATGTAGTTTTCGTTATTAACATTGTAACAAACATTTTTGTACTTATTATTAATTTTCTATGAAATAGATAAAAATTATTATTTTTATCTTTTCTAATTTGTGCAATCCTTACAAGATTATAGCACTTATGTATAGCTATTCAACAAATAACCCCTAAATTATTGAAATTTAAACTATTTTATTTTAACCCATATTTTATGATTCTTAAATTATATCTAACTGAAATCGTAACAATTCCTATCAATTTCTCATAATATGGGATAACTTTATTATTGATAGGAGTGGACATATGTTAAGTCAAAAAAGATACATAACTTTATCTCTTGAGCTTCATTTGTTTTTTGCTAGAATTATGAAAGAACATGCAATCTTTTTAGAAGCCGGCTTTATGGCTGTCAACGAAGATTATAAGAATACTGCAAATACATTTAAAAATTACTTTGAAAATGTTCTGTCAAATGCTGTCGGAATAAGCAGCGGATTTATAAGACCAGATGTTCTTGCATCGGGCGAAATTGTCACCGATTTTACTCTTGGCGCCGAACAGAAAACAGAGGCGTTTACAGGCATTAAGATTAATCAGGACATTACAATAAATGAGGCAAAGCTATATACACCTAGCAAGGCAGATTTGACTCCTGAGCTATATGATTATGTTGTTAATTTGAACAGCTATACCAAAAAGTTGCTTGATAGCTTTATCAGCTTTAAAGAGAATGTTCTCAATATGCAGGTGTCATGCTATATCGCTACAGCAAATTATCCTCTGTTGATAGAGCATATTATTCGTGAGGCACGAAGATATTACGAACTAATTGAAATGCTTGAGCGTGGTGAAGAGCTGGATACAGTGGATATAATACAAGGCGAATTATTCTGGGACCAGATTATGATGGAGCATGCATTGTTTATTAGAGGTGTGCTTGATCCATCTGAAAATAATTTAATACTGATGGCCAATGATTTTGTAAATGATTATAATAATTTACTAAACACTACTGCTAAGGCAAATGAATTTAATATATTAAGCACAACTACAAGTACTCTTGCTAAAACTGTTAAATTTAGAGGCTTTAAGGAATCTACAATAAGAGGTATAGCAGGCTGCAAAATAAGGTCAATTGCCCTTCCACTGCTTGCTGACCATGTGTTGCGTGAGGCTAATCATTATATTAGAATACTTCAAACAAGTAAGGCCAACCTATAAATAACATGCAATTCCGCTCATATTTCTAACCTTATCCATAGGTAAATATAAAGTTGACCCTTTATTTTATTCATCCATAGAAATCATATTGAAAAGGACCGACACATTTTCATGTGTCGGTCCTTTATCTCTAAGGTTATAAAATATTTTTAGCTAATTTTAAATTACGGCTTTTATCATCTAAATCGTCATAACCTTCTAAATTACACTCAAAAACTGAACCAGTTTCTTCTGTTATTATCTACTCCTCCTCCTCAAGGATTTCCACTTCAGCTTCTGCGGATTTACCTAAATTTAAAAATTTTATAGTTATTTTCCCTTTTTTTATTAAAACATATAGAACTAAAAACGCCAAACAGGTTACAGAAATTACCAAACCAAGCTTAAGTCCAGGTACATGATATGAAAACTCAAGTGTATTTTCTCCTTGAGGAATAATTACAGCAATTAAATAATCACCTATTCTATAAGTGTTGAGCTTTCTTCCATTACATTTTACTTTCCAACCACCATCATCTGGGATTGAAGTGTAAAGTATCCCTTCGCCATCAGAGTTTACCTTAAATTTTATTTTTGTGTCCTTTGCCTTAATAATCTGTGCAGAGTTCTGACTTAATTTATTATAGCAATCATAAAACTTCTCTTCATTTATAGTAAATACCTCTATTCCCCAGGTACCTACTTTCACATCGGATATATCAACATATATATCTACTATATCACCAGCTTTAACATTACCTATAGCTCTATATGGCTCCCTTGATGCTTCAAACTTTTGTACTACACCATTAATTCCTATACCCATTTCACCTTTTTTAAAGCCGTGTTGTAAATATAAATACTGATCCTCCTTTATATTATAGGTGAACTTAAACTCAACTGGACTATTTGATGACTTTTTAGTATAATACTGCTTTTCCCAATTATCATTATAAGATAATTTTGCATTTGCTACACTAACTGCATCAAATGTAACCTTTTCATATACATTCACTTCTTCTCCCATAGCTGCATTTAAAAAGCTATTCTGAACATCTACCGGATTTTTGTAATCGGAATCGTCTATTTTCCATTTTATCAAATCACTATCAACCATAAATGCTATCGGCAAAGCAGTTTCATTTTCCAGAACCTTAAAATTAACATCACGGTAAATTTCATTCATTCCCACTAATTCAAGTCTGTTAGTTTTATCAGTTATATACTTTATTGAAAAAAATGAATTCATTATTGGTGAGTACGGATTAAACACCGTACTTACATTTTTGGCATAAACTCTGTACCCTAATGCTTTAAAGAAATTATATGCATTGCCTGTCATTGTGGATGAATAGTATGAAACCCCCTTATAATCAAATAGTTGACCAGGATTAAATGTCCAGCCTTCATGCATCTCCATCCTGTAAAAATCATTTTCTCCGCTTGCAAAGGAATATACGCAATCACTCATCATTTTGTCAGCATGTTTATATGATTTAATATCATATGTTCTTACATCCCTGTCCATTACCTTTACAAAATTAACTCCAACCTCAGATATCATTAAAAAGGCTATGCATACCATCGCAATCTTTTTTACAACAGGCTTTTTTATTATTACATTAACAAATAATAAAACAGCGTATATCAACATGCCTATAAGCATAATTCTTATTATTTTAGAACTTGCCTTCAATTCTTCAGGAAGAATTTTTGTTATACAAATAAATAGGATTGCATGAAACAATGAGAACAGTACACCCTTATAATTAATTCCCTTTATATTAACCAAAGTTTCATAGCAAATCAAAATTAAGAAGAATGTAAACATAAATGTCCATCTACCTGGAAGCTGATTTGGAAAATGCAAGCCATGCCATACATAATTTAAGATATTTAAATTCATTGAAATAAATAAGAACGCTACAAGTGCCGAATATGCAATTTTTTTTCTGACAGGTATTTCACTATTAATAAAGAATAATGGAAGCATTATAAACACAAATCCTCCACTATATATGTTCGGCATACCATCAGCCAATGATGTTTTAGTTAATGGTAATAGCTGTGAAATATATTCAAATGCAGAATTATACCACTCCAGCTTATCAGGTCGTGTCATTTCCGATGCCAAAGTTATACCTATTGCTTTATAAACAGGTATCACTGTAAATGCAGCTAATCCTCCTGCAACAAGTGAAAAAATTGCAAAGTTTATAACAGCTACTTTTATATCCTTAAACTTTATGTTTTGTGAATGGCTTATTACAAAAACAATAAAGTATAATACAACAAAGATACATACACTAAAGCTAATATAAAAATTAGAAAATATTGATATCGCAAGAACAACACAATAAAGTACTGGCTTCCTTTCCAAAATTAGTCTTTCTAGACCTAATATTATTATTGGGAAAAAAACCACAACATCCAACCACATTGGTTGTGTAATAAAAGCTAATATATATCCGCACAAAGAATACACAACAGAACAAGCTACAGTTAACATATTAATTTTTTTAAATTTATTTTTAAGATATATACAGAATGTAAATGACGCAAAGGATATTTTTAATAAAAGGATATAATTAAAAACCTCAACCAAGATGTCCCTATTAAATAAAAGTAAAATGTAATTAAAAATACTATTTCCATAATACGCCGACTGAGCAAACAGATTAAAACCTAAGGCTCCATTCCACGAATATAGCCCTGAGCCAAAATCCCTTATATTGTTATACTTTTCTACATACATGGGAAAATATTGTCCCCACAAGTCCATGTTTAATAATGATTTTCCTCCAAACGGATTAATTTTCATCTTGGAAAAAGAAATTAATACAAACACTGCTGAAAGAAAAAAAGCAATCAGATAATAAAGTAATGCCTTCTTATCTAATTTCTTTGAGATTTTTAACTTATTAAAAAAAAACATACGAATCCTTACCCTTCTATTTTTTTAATATTCTGATAAATTATGTCATATTGGCAGTTTATTCTTGCAAGAATCAAATAGATTATGTCCATCTTCATTTAAATAACTTTAGAAAAGCAATAAAAGTTTCATAAAGGTATTATTTAAATTTTATATCACCTTTAATATTTATAGGTGT
>JAAYPV010000021.1 GCA_012519635.1 Clostridiales bacterium | reverse complement strand
TTTCAACATATATCGGAGAAGAATCTTTGTTTGCGATATTAACATTATTCATAACAAGTGTTACATTGTCTGTATCTGGATTGGAGTAAACTGTTTTATCTACATCAACTACAATCTGTCCGTCATCAATGCTTCCGTAAACCTGATATTTTCCGGGCTGGCTTATTGTAACAATATTGCCATTTGCAAAAACGCCTGTACCGGTTACTGTTGGACCTGAGTTTGAAAGATTGATTATAGATTCTGTTGCAGCAAGTTTTTCACCAATTGCCTGGATACCTGTAAATTCAGTAACCCCGCCAGTCATAGCAAAGATACCCTCTGTTGAAGTGCTGTGCTGCATTTGTACTCCACCTGTTAAAACGCTGTAAGATGCCTCTGCTGTGAGTTGAGGTGAGCTTACTAAAGCGTAAGTAAACTTCTTGATAGGAATTACATTTAATACAACAGTATCATTAATCATAATATCGATAGCATTACCTTTTTTCCATTCAGCAGCATATGTCATAAGTAATGTGCCCTGAGTTGAAGTTACATTTGCTGCCTGATTATCAGTTGCAGTTGCAAGAACTGTTCCTCCTGTAATATTTACAGCCTCAGTTGCAGTAATGCCCCTATCACCACAGGCGATGATAATGCCATCAGAAATATCAACGGTTGTTTCAGCCTGCAATGCGTCATTGCTAGCTTTAATATTTATTGCACCACCACTTATAGTGAGAGCACCTTTAGTGGACTTGATACCATCTCCTCCTGAATCTATTGTAATATTTCCATTCTTTATTGTAACAGAATCCTTACCTCTTATTGCATCACCAGCAGATTTAATTTCAATATTTCCACCATTAATCTTTAAATCATCATTACTTCTGATTGCATATGAATAGTTTGCGTTAATAGTAAGTGAACCTGTTCCGTTGATTGTCAAATCGTCCTTGCTGTAAATAGTGGCATCAATGCCCTCTTCAGTTTCAGTATAGGTTTCGGCATCATTAATAGTATTTACAGATGAGCCGTTAAGAGTGATTACAACCTTATCAGCATTTTCAACATAAACAGGTGCATTATATGAGCAGTTTAAGTTAACTCCGTTAAAGATAATGTTTACCTTATCCTCATCGCCTGCCTTGACCATAATCTGACCATCATCAAGAGTACCGCTAACTATATAATCTCCTGCAGCTGTTATTGTAATAATTGAACCGTTTACTTCCGCACCTTGACCATCAACGGTTATAGAACTGCCGTTTAAGTAAATATATGTGGATTCAGAAATACTTTCGCTGATAAGTACTTTTATCAATGCAGAAACATCAAGTGAATTAACTCTTCCGTCACCGTTAATATCAGCATTGTAAAAGCCTTCAGTTGTAAGCTTTGAAATACCTAAAACATAACGCTTTGTAGTAATTAGGTCAGCAATATTGACAGTCCCGTCAGCATTTGAGTCCCCCAAGAGGGTTTTAGATTCTGCCGATATATTTATATCATTAGCCTGCTGGTTGAGGATACCTGTGGATATAGCAGCTGCACCCAAAATGGAAAGAGCCAAAATTCCATTTAAAATTCTTGAGGTTATTTTTGCCTTTGTGTCCATCTTAATTCCACTCCTTTAATTAATTTTATTGGATTATGCTGAAAATTCTTCTATTAAGTTAAACTAATTATATGTAACTATGCTTAAAATAATCTTAAAAATATTCATACGAAAAAAGAACAGGCTAGTATCCCACAAAGCAACTAATAAATGGCGAAAGGTGGTAAGCAAAAAGCAGCTTTTCAAATATTTTTATTTATTTTGTGTTTTTGTGTATATTTGAGTACACATTTCTCCCTTTTTTAAGCTATTAGTGAGCGGTGCTTTTACCGTAGCTTATAAAAAAAGGAGGATTACTTTGAAAAAAGAAAAAATTAACCGAAAGCTATTTTGCTACCTGTATCTTAAGCTAGGAAATATTTATGAGGCTGCTGTTAAAGCTGGCTTTCCACCCGATACAGCCTTTTATGAGGGAATTAGATCCTTACAAATGTCCAGCAGTCAAAGGTTGATTAAACAGCTTTCAGAAGTAATTGCACCAATGAGAAGAATGCTTATTCATTCAGGACTGGAACGCCTCGCATTCGGGAATGCAAATGATGCAGTATATCTTGTCTTTTCTGAAGAACTGCCATCACCATCGCAAATATCTGAGCTTGATTTATTTAATGTTTCAGAAATAAAGCGTGTTAAGGGCGGCGGAGTTGAGGTCAAGCTATTTGACAGGCAAAAGGCACTTGAAAAAATGTTTGACTATGTAAACAGCTCAAGCTCTGAAAATTCTGCTATTAGTTTTATAAACGCTTTAAAGAGTCCAGATTATCTTGAGGGAGAGAATGACAATGATTGAAAGATTTTCCCGAAAGCAACAGCTTGCTATAAGGTGGTGGAGTACAAAAAAATACTGCTGCTATGACGCAATTATCTGCGATGGTGCTGTGCGTAGCGGAAAATCAATGTCCATGTCAATAGGCTTTATTTCCTGGGCTATGACAAATTTCAGAAATGGTACATTTGCTATTTGTGGGAAAACAATAACCTCACTTAAGCGAAATGTAATGACACAACTTGTGCAAATGATGGGACAGCTAGGTTTTACCTGTATTGAAAAGGTCAGCAAGAACTATATTGATATTACACTTTGCAATATCACCAATAGATTCTATCTTTTCGGAGGTAAGGATGAGTCGTCTGCATCTCTTATTCAAGGGATAACGCTTTGCGGTGTTTTTTTCGATGAGGTAGTATTAATGTCCCGCTCTTTTGTTGAACAGGCTCTTGCGCGCTGTTCCGTAACTGGTTCAAAAATCTGGTTTAACTGTAATCCAGATAACCCACACCACTGGTTTTACAAGGAATGGATAAAAAAAGCTGACGAAAAAAAGACTCTATATCTGCATTTTACTATGAAAGATAACCCCTCGCTTTCAAAGTCAATCAGAGAACGATATGAGCGATTATATTCGGGAGTTTTTTATGATAGATTCATTCTCGGTAAGTGGACAGCCTCAAGCGGAGTTGTCTATCCGATGTTCAACAAGGAAAAGCATACCTTTGTAACTCCTCCAGAATGTAAGCGATTTGTCATTTCATGTGATTATGGAACTGTCAACCCCTCCTCATTCGGTCTATGGGGAGAATGTGATGGTAAATGGTACCGTTTAAAGGAGTATTATTACTCGTCAAAGTTGGAAGGACAGGCACGAACTGATGAGGAGCATTACCTTGCACTTGAACAGCTTGCCGATGGTGTAGAGATAGAATGTGTTGTTATCGACCCCTCAGCAGCAAGTTTTATTGAATGTATCAGGCGGCATGGCAGGTTCAAAGTTATTCCAGCTAAAAATGATGTTTTAAGTGGGATCAGGCGTGTAAGTGATGCGTTGAAGCAGGACAAGCTGATGTTTTCGGAAAGCTGTGAGGATTGCTTGAGAGAGTTTTCGCTTTATTACTGGAGTGAGAAGTCGGGAGTAGATATTCCGGTTAAGGTAAATGACCATGCTATGGACGATGTAAGGTACTTTGTCAGCACAATTCTCACAAATGAGCTTTATGCAAGCGATAGCTTTTTTGTAGCAAGCCTAAATAGGAATTAAAAGAGTAGCACATAAGTTCATGAAGTTAGCTATCATTTATTGTTAACTTATGTCCAAACTGCGGACCAGCGTGCTACGCTGGGGGAGGTGAATAAATGGGACTATTTAAGAAAAAGCAACCACAGAAGAGAAGTACAACAGTTATGTTACAATCTGCAAGGCAAAAGGGCTATCTTTGCGATGAGATAAAGTTGTATGAAAACAATCTTTATGACAGTCTGCGTGCTAATGTGCCGATTATTGATGCGGCTCTTAGCAAAATTGTAAGGCTGACGGGTGGATACAGGCTTATATGCTCTGATGAGAAAATGCAGGATTTGCTTAATTGCTTTGTTGATGAGGTTGATGTCGGCTTGGCAGGGAAGTCTTTACATTCGTTTACTGATACATTTCTTGATAGCCTTTTGATATATGGAAATGCAGTAGGTGAAATTGTGCTTGATACCGATACGGGACGAATGGTTGGGCTTTATAATGGCAATGTAAATGATATCGAAGTTAAGGCGGGCCCGTCACCTAATAAAAAAATATTTTATATCAAGGAGGAAAACGGCGATAAAAGTATAATCCAAAATCCACAGCTTCTGCTGTTTTCGTCAATAAATACTCAGGCAGGGCAAAATTATGGAACATCGGTTTTAAGAGGCCTGCCCTCTTTAAGCTCAATTCTTATGCGAATTTATGAATGTATTGGACAAAATTACGACAGGATAGGAAATATCAGATATGCAGTAACCTATAATCCGGGCAATGACCCATCAGAAAAGGCTTTTGCTAAGGATAGAGCAATGCAGATTGCTAAGGAGTGGTCCGATGGTATGAATGCAAGTAAAAATGGTGAAATCCGTGACTTTGTTGCTGTCGGAGATGTCGATATCAAGGTTATAGGTTCTGAAAACCAGCTTTTTGATACCAATATTCCAGTTCGACAGCTTCTTGAGCAAATTATTTCAAAGCTATCTATACCACCGTTTCTGTTAGGACTTAACTGGTCATCAACAGAGCGTATGTCGGCACAGCAGGCAGATATTCTTACCTCAGAACTTGAATATTATCGCAGAAGAATTACTCCGGTAATTAAGAAAATCGGTACAATGTTTCTCAGAACCTGCGGAAGTAATGCAGATATTACTGTGGAATGGGATAATATCAATTTACAGGATGAGGTTGCACTTGCTGATGCACGACTAAAAAATGCTAAGGCAATGGAAATTGAGTTAAGATTAAAACAAAATTATAATTTATAGGAGGATTAATGATGTATAATACAATTAAATTGGAAAAGGGTCTATATAATCTTACAGGAAAAATTTTTTCACAGGTGCTTGAAGAAGCAGACCCATCAGAAAATTACAAGGATACGCCTCTTGCAAATCTAGATGCCTTTGAGCGTCAGCTAAAACGTTTTGATATCAAGGTTAATGGTCCAAATGCAGATTTTGTTGAGAAGTTTTTCACGACAACTGAATCAGCAGTGCTTTTCCCTGAATTTGTAAGACGCAGTATTAAGCAGGGTATTGATGAGTCCATTCTTTCAGATATTGTCGCTGTAAAATCCACAATTGATGGAAGTTCATTTAATGGTATATCAATTGCTGAAACCATTCCATATGACACAACTACTGCTCAAGGAAATGAATTACCTGAAACAAAAATCTCTGAGGGAAGTTCACAATTAGTACTTAATAAAATAGGTAGAATAATTTCTGCATCATATGAGGTTGTAAGACGCCAAAGGCTGGATGTGTTTACTGTTGCATTAAAGGCTATCGGCATGAAGCTTGGTAATGCCATGACAAAAGAGGCTATATCTACACTTGTTTTAGGAGCAACAACTATTGAAACAGAGGGTGAAGCTCTTACATATTCCGACCTTGCTAATCTTTATAGCAAATTTACAGATTTTAATATGACGACATTAATTGCATCACCAACAGTTGTTTCTCAAATTCTAAAAATGGACGAAATGAAAGAATGCACTTCTAAGAACTGGAGGGAAATTCTTCTGCCATTTGGCACAAAGCTGCTTAAATCATCTCAGATTAATGATACTACTGTAATTGGTTTGGATAAGGACTATGCTCTTGAGCTTGCGACTAATTCTGATTTAATCATTGAAACGGACAAGCTAATTGACCGCCAGCTTGATAAAATTTCTGTGAGCGTTAAGTTAGGCTTTAAAAAGATTATTCCAGACGCTGTTAAGTGCTTAATAATCTAGATAGCGTAGAAGGCTGACTACTCATTCAGACATAGTTATACGATTGCGCTTTATCTAATGCATGAACGGGTGGCTATATCAAGCATACAAAATTTCTAAACTGATAGAATGTTAGGCATACCCCTATATAAAAAGGTATGCCTAACTCCAAATTATAACAAGGAGGATATTTATGTCGGAACTATTAGATAAGCTAAATGAATTTACAAGGCGTGAGCATACAGAGGATGAGGTTTATATTTTTGATTTAATCCTATGCGATAATGACATAGACCGTGATGGAGAGTGTTTTTCCATATCTGCATTACAGACTCTGCAAAAGCTGTTCATAGGCAAAACAGGGATTTTTGACCATGACACAAAGGGTGCAAACCAGACTGCAAGAATTTTTTCAACAGAGCTTGTCGTTGATAACAGCAGAAAAACTAAATATGGTGCAGTTTATACATATTTAAAGGCTTGTGCTTACATGGTAAAGACCTCATCAAATGCTGATTTAATCAAAGAGATTGATGGAGGAATAAAAAAGGAGGTAAGCATTTCCTG
>JAAYPV010000123.1 GCA_012519635.1 Clostridiales bacterium | reverse complement strand
GTCCTCCGAAATCTCAAGCCCCTCAGCAATTTCAGTTATACGTCTCATTTTGGCTTTTTGTGCAATTTCAATATCCGTATACATAATTAACCCCCGAATCAAGAATAAATACACTTAATTATACCATTTATATATGCAAAATGCAAGGATTATATAAAATAAAACATAACTTGAAAATTAAACTATTATCCATGCACAGGACTATATTTTGTTATAAATATACTTAATGCTAATAAAACTAATAATATTACTGCACAGATTGCTTAACATTTTTCAATACTGAATTTCTTTTTCTGACTGCACTTTATTACTACTAAGCAATCCAATTATTGTAGGAAAAAATTAAATGCAGAAGTTATAGATAAAATAATAAATTCTACAAAGTTACCTACTGTTGATGGCTCACTATAATTAGGATTTGTACAATTTAATACCCTAATAGCAAACTTAGTGTTAGCCATTAATATTCAACGCTTAATAGAAATGGAGATTGAAAACATCCATTTTAACAAAAACCCCCGCTTATTAATACCCCATGAACAGATATTGTAATATTATTGTATAATTCATTGACATTAATTTTTAGTTGTTGTATAATTATCATACTATACATGTTAGATAGAGGAGTTATAGACAATGAACAGTAATATATATCCACTTCCTTTCAGTACCCATTTAGCGTTTTGCTTATTTTCCGTTGCTTTCTTTCTTTTTCAATATTATCGTACGGGCTATAAATATCAGCTTCTAATGGCTTTTGCAATACCTGCAACACTTTTAATTTATATTTCAAGTAATAAACTCTTTTTTTATTCAATAGGCATTTTTGAACTTATAATGTTAATTTTAGTTTCTATATCCATTGCTAAGGAAAAAAAGCGTCTAAAAAAGCAAATGATTACTGCCAATGCCGCTTTAGACAAAATAATTGGTGAAGA
This sequence comes from Clostridiales bacterium, assembly GCA_012519635.1. Classification (GTDB taxonomy): domain Bacteria; phylum Bacillota; class Clostridia; order Oscillospirales; family Ruminococcaceae; genus JAAYPV01. The sequence goes on along the minus strand of JAAYPV010000123.1, from coordinate 3,243 downwards.
TAACTCTGAAGATAGCATGAATGAGGATGAGTAGGCGGATTATGAATATCGTAATTTTAGATTGGGCAACTGTTACTTTAGGGGATATTTCTCCTGATATATTTAACCAGCTTGGGAATGTTAAAACCTATGACTTAACACCGCCTGAGCTTGCTTCTGAACGCATAGGAAATGCTGAGGCAGTGCTTTGCAATAAAACACCTATCACCCGTGGGGTTCTAGATAAATGTCCGAATCTCAAGTATATAGGTCTTTTTGCAACGGGATACAATAATATCGACATAAATGCTGCAACAGAAAAAGGAATCACAGTCTGCAATGCAGGAAGTTATTCCACTAACGCTGTTGCACAAATGGTTTTTGCACATATTCTTGCTCATTATAATAAGGTTTCTGTTTATGATAATGATGTTAAAAATGACAAGTGGATTTCTTCACCCATTTTTTCATATTTCCCGTATCCGATTACTGAATTAAGTGGGAAAACCCTTGCAATTGTTGGCTTTGGAAGTATCGGCAAGGCTGTTGCAAAAATCGGAAGAGCATTTGATATGAATGTGGTTATTACCTCCCGCACAAAGCCTGCTGACTGCGAATATCAGTATGTGAGCATTGATGAGGCTTTTGAATTGGCTGATATTATTACATTCCATTGTCCTCTTACCGAACAAACAAAAAATCTAGTTTGCCTTGATAAATTAAAAAAAATGAAAAAAACAGCTATCCTTATTAATACTGCAAGGGGTGGCATTGTTGTTGAGGAGGATTTAGCATATGCCCTCAATAACGATATAATCGCTGGTGCTGGACTTGATGTTCTTGAAACCGAACCTATGACACTCGATACCCCATTGAGGAATGCTAAAAACTGTATTATTACTCCCCATGTTGCATGGGCAGCACAAGAAACAAGAAACAGACTTGTGGAGATTGTTACTGATAATCTTAAATCGTTTATCAAAGGAAATATAAAAAACAAAGTAAATTAATACCTTTCGGAGGTCCTTATGCCAGATATATCTAATAAAAATAGAATTGTTATTAAACTCGGAACATCAACCCTTACACATAAAACAGGTAAACTGAATATAAGAAGAATGAATAACCTTGTCAGAGTTATTGCCGATTTGCACAATTCAGGCAAGGAAATTATCATTGTATCATCAGGTGCTGTTGGACTTGGTGCAAGCAAGCTCGGCCTGTCCTCAAAGCCAACCGATACCCCCACAAAGCAAGCAGCAGCGGCTGTTGGACAATGTGAGCTTATGTATATCTACGATGGTTTGTTTGATGATTACAACGTTACTGTTGCACAAATTCTTCTAACAAAAACAATAATTGAAAATGAGCGCAGAAAAAATGTTGAAAACACATTTGAACGACTTCTTTCTATGGGCGTTATTCCCATTGTAAATGAAAATGATACAGTCGCTATTGATGAGCTTGAGCTTGAAATTGGTGAAAACGATTCACTTTCAGCAATTGTTGCAACGATTGCAAAAGCTGAGCTTCTGATTATTCTCTCCGATATAGACGGCTTATATGACAGCGACCCACACAAAAGCAATACTGCTGCATTTATTCCTGTTGTTACAGAAATAACTTCCGACATTGAAAAAATTGCTGGTGGTGCTGGCAGTACCTTTGGAACTGGCGGAATGGCTACAAAAATAAACGCGGCTAAAATCGCCAATGAAGCTGGAATTGATATGATTGTCATGAACGGAAATAACCCTAATCTGCTTTATGATTTATTTGAAAACAAAAGCATAGGCACAATTTTCCTTGCAAATAAAAAGTAAATACTTTTTTAACGGAGGTTTTGAAATGAGTTATATTGAAAGTCTTGGTATTAAGGCTAAAGCTGCTGAAAAGTCAATTGCTACTGCCTCTACTTTACAAAAAAACAATGCTCTAAAGGCAATTTCCACTGCTTTAACAGAAAACACTAATCTTATAATTGAGCAAAATAAGCTTGATCTTGATAACGCTGCTGAGGCTGGAATGTCTAAGGCTATGCAGGATAGACTTATGCTTGATGAAAAACGCATTAAGGCTATTGCTGACAGCGTTCTTGCTATTGCTGATATGGAGGATATTATCGGCTCAATTGACTATGGAACAATTCGCCCTAACGGCATGAGAATATGTAAATCAAGAGTTCCTCTCGGAGTTATTGGTATCATTTATGAATCCCGCCCTAATGTTACTGTTGATGCGGCAACTCTTTGCTTAAAGGCTGGAAATGTTGTAATATTAAAGGGCGGCAAGGAGGCTTTCAATTCCAATGTTTGCCTTGTAAATATTATGCGTAAGGCTATTGAATCCGTAGGACTTCCTGCTGATGTTGTTCAGCTCGTTGAGGATACTTCAAGAGAGGCTACCAACGAATTAATGAGGCTCAATAAATACCTTGATGTGTTAATCCCTCGTGGCGGTGCTGGACTAATTAATGCAGTTATTGCAAATGCTACTGTCCCTGTTATCGAAACAGGAGTTGGAAATTGCCATGTTTATGTTGATGACAGTGCTGATATCGAAATGGCTGTTGAAATCACAAATAATGCAAAAACCCAGCGTCCATCTGTTTGCAATGCAATAGAAAGCCTTCTGGTTCATAAGGATATTGCTGAACATTTTCTACCAAAGGTTAAGGCTAAATTAGATGAACATAATGTTGAAATCAGAGGCTGTGAGAAAACTGCTCAGTTACTTGGAGATAGCGTAGTTTTAGCAGATGAAAATGACTTCAATACAGAATTTTTAGACTATATCATTTCTGTTAAGGTTGTAGATAATATTGATGAGGCTATTGCTCATATAGGAAAATATGGCACAAAGCATTCCGAATGTATTGTTACAAAAAATCTTCAGAACGCAGAAAAATTCCAGCGTGAAGTTGATGCTGCTGCAGTTTATGTAAATGTGTCTACAAGATTTACCGACGGCGAGGAGTTTGGCTTTGGTGCTGAAATAGGTATCTCCACCCAAAAGCTGCACGCAAGAGGACCTATGGGCTTAAAAGAGCTTACAACAGTAAAATATTTAATTAATGGTAACGGACAAATAAGATAAAAGGCAGATTGAAATGGATATTAAAAATAAATCAAACGAAAACAATGATTTGATGAAAAATGATGTTGCTGAGGTTGTTGAGGAAGAAATAAGCAAGGAAACAGCTGATGAAACAGCTACTGAACAAACTCCCGTCAAAGATAACAGCAAAAAATCAAAAGAAAAATC
>JAAYPV010000122.1 GCA_012519635.1 Clostridiales bacterium | reverse complement strand
GGCATAAAGCTTGATGAAAAAATTAATAGCGAAACAAGAGGAAAACTCCAAAAGATTTCAACCGAAGACTCAAAAACACAAGTCTGGGTTGTTCCTACAAACGAAGAATTACTTATTGCTAGAGATACTAGAGATTTAATTCTAGGTAAATAAAATTAAATTAAATTAAGTAATTTTTCACTTCCTAATATGATAATAATTATACCATATTACGACCAGTAATTGCAACACTTATTTTTTTGACATAATTCTTAGATAATTCACATACAGTGTATCGCATAGCTTATTTATAATTAATATAGTCTTGGGGAGTATTGATATGTTTCTTAAACTTTTAGAAAAGGCAGAGCTTGCAAGGGAAAATTCCTATTCACCATACTCAAAATTTAAAGTTGGTGCAGCACTGCTATCAAAAAATGGTGAGATATTTACAGGATGCAATATTGAGTCTTCGTCATACTCTTTGACCTGTTGTGCCGAAAGAGTTGCTTTTTTCAAAGCAATTTCAGAGGGTAATAATGGATTTGAAGCTATTGCGATTGTTGGTGGATTTAATGATACAAATGAACCATGCATGCCCTGTGGCTCTTGCCGTCAGGTTATGGCAGAGTTTTGTACACCCGATTTCAAAATTATCATAAAGAAGAATGATGGATTTGATATATACACCTTGTTTGAGCTGCTACCTAATAGTTTTTCATTAAAAAATAATGAATAAAGGAGTGTTTACTAGTGAAGTACGAAATTAAAGGTGCCCCCTTGCCAGTTGTTGTTTGCAATCTAGAAGCTGGTGAATCATTAAAAACCGAAAGAGGCGCCATGAGTTGGATGTCCGGAAATATGCAGATGGAAACTAATGCTGGAGGCGGACTTGGAAAAATGTTTTCCCGTGCAATTTCTGGTGAGTCAATTTTTCAGAATGTATACACAGCACAGGGCGGACCTGGCATGATTGCTTTTGCATCCAGCTTTCCTGGCAACATCTTAGCTATGGAGGTTACCCCACAAAAACCGATTATTGCTCAGAAATCCGCATTCTTAGCCTCTGAAATGGGTGTAAATATGGAAATCTTTTTTCAAAAGAAACTCGGTGCTGGTTTCTTTGGCGGTGAAGGCTTTATTATGCAGAAATTTACTGGCAATGGTATTGTATTCCTTGAGATTGATGGAAGTATTGTTGAATATAACCTTGCTCCTGGCGAAACAATGATTATTGATACTGGATATCTTGCTGTAATGGATAGTACTGTTTCTATTGATATCCAAACTGTAAAAGGTGTTGGAAATGTTCTTTTCGGTGGCGAAGGCTTGTTTAATACAAAGCTTACAGGTCCTGGTCATGTCTGGCTACAAACAATGCCTGTACCTGCTGTTGCGTCAAGCTTATCCCCATATTTAATTAAAAGCAACTAAGTTTACGCATTAAAATTTGCTTAAATGATTTAAACCTCATGTTTCTAAAATGAAACATGAGGTTTTGTTGTATTAAAAGCTATGTATTAAAAAAACATATGCTCTATATAGATTTTTAAGCCGATTAATATCAGCAGTATGCCACCTATTAATTGAGCCTTTTTATTAAATACTGAACCAAATCTTTTACCTATGATAACTCCCAAGAAGCTACATATAAAAGTGATTGACGCTATAAACAAACAAGCACTTACTATTTTCACATTCATCGCTGAAAAGCTAACACCTACTGCAAGTGCATCAATGCTAGTCGCAACCCCCTGCACCATCAATATGCCAAAGCTGAGCTTTTTTACCTGACAGCAGTCATCTCCCATTTCCTTTATAGCCTCATACACCATTTTGCCACCAATTATCCCCAATAAAATCAATGCAACATAATGGTCATAGGCCGTTATATGTTTTGTGAAGGTTTGCCCCAATGCATAGCCTAAGCATGGCATTGCTCCCTGATAAACTCCAAATGTTAAAGCAATAAAAAAAGTCCATCTGGATTTCATTTCCTTATTGCATAAACCATTAGTTACTGCAACCGCAAATGCATCCGCTGATAAGCCTAATGATATTATCAATAATTCAAGCGTACCCATAGTTATTCTCCTTAAATCTTTCTCTCTAAAAGCTTTGAATACTTTTCATAAAATGCTCCGAATGTTCCCTCGTCAATTGATTGGCGTATTTTCTCCATCAATGTATTATAAAAATATAAATTGTGCATAACCGCTAATCTTCCACCAAGTATTTCCTGTGCCTTAAAAAGATGTCTTATATACGCCCTTGAAAAGTTTTGGCATACAGGACAATCACATTCCTCATCTATGGGTTTGCTGTCTAATTCATAGCATTTATTAGTGATATGCATTACACCATTCCATGTGAACAATGTTCCATGACGGGCATTTCTGCTCGGCATAACGCAGTCAAACATATCCACACCTCTTGAAACAGCTTCTATAATATTCACAGGAGTACCAACCCCCATTAAATATCTCGGCTTATCAACTGGCATGAATGGTACAACCACATCCAGAACCCTATACATATCCTCTGTCGGTTCACCAACTGCAAGTCCTCCTATGGCATATCCATCAAGGTCAAGCTTTACAATCTCCTCCATATGAGATACTCTCAAGTCGTCAAATGTGCAACCTTGATTAATGCCAAACAAAAGCTGGTTCTTATTTATTGTATCATGCAGAGAATTCAACCTCTCCATCTCTGCTTTACACCTTATCAGCCATCGCGTAGTTCTTTCACATGACATTTTTGCATACTCATATTCAGCTGGATTTTCTACACATTCATCAAAAGCCATCGCTATTGTAGAACCTAAGTTCGACTGAATCTGCATACTTTCCTCAGGACCCATAAAAATCTTTCTTCCATCTATATGAGAAGAAAAATATACGCCCTCCTCTTTAATTTTACGCAGCTGTGCAAGTGAAAAGACTTGAAACCCTCCACTATCTGTTAAAATCGGACGATTCCAGTTCATAAATTTATGCAGCCCACCTAATTCCTTTATAACCTTATCCGTCGGTCTCAAATGCAAATGATAGGTGTTACAAAGCTCAACCTGACATTTTAACTGCTCCAAATCAACAGAGGATATTCCTCCCTTGATAGCTCCCGCTGTGCCAACATTCATAAAGCAAGGAGTTTGCACTGTTCCATGAACAGTTTCTAAAACCCCTCTTCTGGATTTTTTATCCTGTTTTAATAATTTAAACATCTAATCATTCTCCATTTTTATATTATTAACATCGAATCTCCAAAACTGAAAAATCTATATTTTTCTTCAACCGCAACCTTATATGCATTCATAGTTCTTTCATATCCCAAAAATGCAGATACAAGCATTATAAGCGTACTTTCAGGCAGATGAAAATTAGTTATCAAACTATCAATAACCTTGAATTCATATCCAGGATATATAAAAATATCCGTATACCCTTCCCTTTCGCTTATATCCCCATAAAATTTTGCAACGCTTTCAAGTGTTCTGCAGGTTGTTGTACCAACAGCAATCACACGACCCCCATTTTGTTTTGTCCTATTAATCTTATCGGCTGTTTCCTTAGAAATACTATAATGCTCACTATGCATTTTATGATTTAAGATATCATCCTCTTTTACAGGCCTGAAGGTTCCTAACCCGACATGCAATGTTATATATGCTATATCTATACCCTTTTCTTTTATTTCCTTGAGCATTTCCTTCGTAAAATGAAGACCAGCCGTCGGTGCAGCAGCAGAACCTAGTTCCCTTGAATATACAGTCTGATAACGCTCACTATTCTCAAGCTTTTCTGTAATATACGGTGGAAGTGGCATCTGACCAATCTCATCAAGTACTGTGTAAAAGCTACCATCACATGAAAATCTGACAATCCTGTTACCATCATCCTTTACTTCTTTAACCTCTGCAAATAATTTATTATTGCCAAATGTAAACCTTGCTCCAACCTTAGCCCTTTTTCCAGGTTTACATATTATCTCCCAAATCTTTTCTTCCTTTTGTTCAAGCAGTAAAAATTCTATTGGACCTGCACTATCCACCTTTTCCCCGTAAAGCCTTGCTGGTAGAACTCTTGAATCATTTAAAACCAATAAGTCACCTTTTTTTAAGTTATCGCATAAATTATAGAAGTGATTATGCGAAATTTCACCTGTTTTTCTGTCAACCACCATCATTCGTGAACTGTTTCTGGGCTCCACAGGCTTTTGTGCAATAAGCTCTTCAGGCAAATCGTAATAAAAATCTGATTTTTTCATTTATTTACATGCGTTCCTTTCACCTAAACAAAATTTAATATAACCTATTAATTTTATCATATTTTTAGCTTTTTTACTACCTTTTTAATTATAATTAATAAAAAATAATTTTACTTATTGACAGAAGCTAAATTAAATGATATTATAATAACTAAGGATAGAGGTGCGGTTATGATGAGTATTTCATGTTAAGAATACCATTCTGTTTATACATGATTAAAAAGGCTATACCGCCGAAGAATAAACCCTGGTAAAGTTTATTCTGGTCATATGTTGAATAAGCATATGATTGTCATCATTAATATGATGGAGAGCTATCGGCATATATTTACTAAATTTTAAAATAATGCCAGAAAATTCTTTGTAATATTTTTGATGAACCGGTTTAGTAACCGGTTTTTTAATTATATTATTATCTTAATCTCATTTTAAGGATTATTAAGGAGTGTTAGTATGAAAAAATACAATGTAGGTATCATCGGAGCAACAGGTATGGTAGGTCAGCGTTTTGCAATTCTTTTGGAAAACCATCCATGGTTTAATGTTACTACCCTTGCCGCTTCACCACGCTCTGCTGGTAAAACTTATAAAGATGCTGTCGGCGAAAGATGGTCTATGCCAAAGCCAATGCCTGAAAATATGAAGGATTTAGTTTTGTTAGACGCAACTGCTGATATGGAAAAAATCACAAAAGAAGTCGATTTCGTTTTTTGTGCAGTTGATATGAAAAAAGATGAGATAAAAGCCCTTGAAGAAGCTTATGCTAAGGCAGAATGCCCTGTAATTTCAAATAACTCTGCTCATCGTGCTACACCTGATGTTCCTATGGTTGTTCCTGAAATTAATCCTGAACATATCGAGATTATTGAACATCAGCGTGCAAGACTTGGTACAAAGAGAGGCTTTATTGCTGTTAAATCAAACTGCTCAATCCAAAGCTATGTTCCTGCTTTGCATCCGCTTATGAAGTTCGGTGTAAACAAAGTTCTTGCTTGTACTTATCAAGCAATTTCAGGTGCTGGAAAAACTTTTGAGACTTGGCCTGAAATGAATGATAACTTAATCCCATTCATCGGCGGAGAAGAAGAAAAATCAGAACAGGAGCCATTGAAGGTTTGGGGTAAAGTTGTTGATGGCAAAATTGTAAATGCTACTGCACCATCTATTACAACACAATGCCTCAGAGTTCCTGTATCAGATGGCCATACTGCCGCTGTATTTGTTTCATTTGATAAAAAGCCTACTAAAGAAGAAATTATCACCCTTTGGAAGGAATTTAAGGGTGTTCCACAGGAATTAGAGCTTCCGTCTGCACCAAAGCAGTTCATTCACTACTTTGAGGAAGATAACCGTCCACAGGCTAAGCTTGACAGAAACCTTGAGAACGGTATGGCTGTTTCTGTTGGTCGCTTGCGTGAAGATTCCCAATATGACTATAAATTTGTTTGCTTGTCCCATAACACACTAAGAGGAGCTGCTGGTGGCGGCGTGTTAATGGCTGAACTTCTAGCTGCTAAAGGCTACTTTGATTAATTTACCATCTAGAGAAAGGAGTTACTATGAATAACACAATTTTTACTGGTGCTGGAGTTGCTATTGTTACTCCAATGAACGATGATGGAAGTATAAATTATGAACAATTTGCTAAAAATATAGAATTTCAAATTGAAAATCATACTGATGCAATTATTGTTTGTGGTACAACTGGCGAAGCCTCAACTATGACAGATGAGGAGCATGTTGAAGCTATCCGTTTCACTGTTGAACAAACTAAAAATCGTATTCCTGTAGTTGCAGGAACAGGTAGTAATGATACTAAATACGCAATTGAGCTATCTAAAGAGGCTGAAAGTGTAGGTGCTGACGCCCTTCTAGTCGTTACACCATACTACAATAAAACATCTCAAAGAGGCTTGGTTACACATTTTACTGCTATCGCAGATGCTGTAAATATACCTATTATTCTTTATAATATTCCTGGTAGAACAGGTGTAAATATTAATATTGATACTTATGCTGAACTCGCTGAACATAAAAATATTGTTGCTGTGAAGGAAGCAAGTGGCAACTTAAGCTATGTGGCTCAATTAATTGCTAAATTTGGTGATAAGCTTGATGTTTATAGCGGAAATGATGATCAGATCGTTCCAATTATGTCACTTGGAGGAAAGGGCGTAATTTCCGTATTATCAAATATTATGCCAAAGGAAACTCACGACATGACACAGTTCTGCCTTGACAATGATTTTAAATCTGCGTCAGAATTGCAAATTAAATTACTTGATTTAATTAATAATCTCTTTATAGATGTAAATCCAATCCCAGTTAAGGAAGCTATGAATCTTATGGGTATGAATGCTGGGATATGCCGTATGCCGCTTATCGAAATGTCTGAAAACAATGCTGATATTTTAAAAGCATCTATGAAAAAAATCGGTCTGATATAAAATATTATTAACTTAAGGATGTGAAAAAATGACTAATGTTGTGATTTGCGGTGCTAATGGTATGATGGGAAAAACCGTTGCTAACTGTATATCTAAACGCGATAACTGTAAGGTTGTTGCTGGAATTGATATTAATACAACACAGTATAGTGACTTCCCTATCTATTCATCACCCAAGGATTTATCCGAAAGTCCTGACGTAATTATAGATTATTCAAACCCAAATACCCTTGATGATTTGCTTGAATACTGTCTTGTTACTGGAACTGCTGTCGTTCTTGCAACTACTGGATACAGTGATGAACAAATCGCTAAAATCAAAAAGACATCTGAACAAATACCAGTATTCTTTACATTTAATATGTCACTTGGGATTAACCTTATGGTTGAACTTGCAAAAAAGGCTGCTTTAGTTTTGGGTGACAGATTCGATATCGAAATAATTGAAAAGCACCATAATCTAAAAATAGATGCTCCAAGCGGCACAGCACTAATGCTTGCAAATGCGATAAATGAAGTTTATGATAATTCATTGCAGTTTATCTATGACAGACATTCACATCGTAAAAAACGCGATAAAAAGGAGATAGGTATTCATGCTGTCAGAGGCGGCACAATTGTTGGAGAACATGAAGTTATTTTTGCCGGCTCTGATGAGGTAATTACTATTTCCCACTCCGCTGCATCAAAAACTGTTTTCGCAGAAGGATCTATAAATGCCGCTATATTCTTAAAAGGAAAACAGGCTGGATTATATGATATGTCAAATCTAGTTTAATTAAATATTTATTTAGCAAGCCCTATCTGTATTATTAACAGATAGGGCTTGGTTTTTATTTATAATTCAAAACCTTTAGTGTTTCGTCATTCTCCATTGTTGCTGCACTGTATATAATTAATACTTGATTATAATCATCCATATTTACTATATCATTGTATGAGGTTCGAATATACCTTAAGTCTAGCACAGTAATTTCACTGTAATGCTGGGTAAGAAATGGAATGAATGTATTCGCATAGGAGTCCTTTATAACTAATAGCTTTCTCTCATTCTTTACATCTGTTTTAATCTTAATTAGTGGTTGGTTCGGTCCTAGATACACTAAGTATTTATCCTTTTCCTTAAGATATTCTCTGAAATAAATACTGTCATATTCCTTGACTTCCATTCCATCATTTACTTCCACACTTGTTACCTTTGCACCATTTTCATAATTATATAAATCAACCATATCAGGTATTATTTTATCATACAAAGTCTTAGAATATAATGTGCCTTTAAAACTATTACTTGCGTGTTCAATATGATATTTGTCGTATGATATTTCCGAAAATCCAAGCTTTTTAATAGCTGTTTTATATCCACAATATGCTCCATATGAAGTCCAGTGATGGTCATTTCTATAATAAATATATTCATCCCGTACCGCATACAGGCTATTATAAACATCAATAGTTGTAACATTACTGTTTAGCTTATTATACATATATTCAATAAAAGCCTTTTGATTAAAGACAGGTGCATTTTTAGGCAATTCCCCTGAATATATTCCTCCCGCTGTTGGCGCAAACATCACATATATATTCGCCTTATTGTCAGCAGCAAATTTATTTATCGCCTCCATAGCCTTATTAACCTTATCATAATCAGGTGTATTGAGCTTTTGTATGAGCATGTCATTAGTAATATAGACTCCATTTATCTCCTCCTTGCCAATTAAAACCTCCGTTTTAACCTTTGCTTCAACCCATTCTGTCCTTCCTATAAAATGGTCAGAGAGATATTTTTCTAACCCATCCATAAAGCTTTTATCCTTTATGCTCTCTATGCTTATCTTTGGAAAGCTTGCTAAGTTTCTGTTTTCAGTAGCAGAGAAAACTTCCTTTTCAGAAATTAAGGTCAAGACTGGAAATACTAATAAAACAGCCATAAACAATATTGCAGAAAGCTTATTTTGCTTATTATTCATCTGCCACCCTCCTAAAATCTGAAATATAAGAATGGATTATATGTCGAATCAACTAAGTATGCTGTGCATAAAAGCATTATTACAACCTGTATAATAGGAAGTGATATCTTATATGCCCTAAATGTAATTTTATATTCCTTAATTCCATTTACAAATGTTTTAAATAAATCTGTTGACGCAAAAATGCATATTATCATTATTATAAAATAAGATGATAATTGATAAAGTGACAACGAATCAATACCTATCCCTGTTCCACCAAACATTGCTTTTAGATACCTTGCTGCATCTGTAAGCGTGTTTGTATCAAATAAAACCCATCCAAACAATACTGCTAAAAATGTATAAATCGTACTGATTGCTGGAGGAATTTTTTTAAGTATATCCCCCAAAAACAGCTTTTCTATTATAATTAATACGCCAAAATACATTCCCCATAACACAAAGTTCCAGCTTGCTCCATGCCATAAACCTGTAAGTGTCCACACAATTGCAAGATTTATTATTGTTCGAGGCAAACCCTTTCTGTTGCCTCCAAGAGGATAGTATACATATAATCTGAACCATGTTCCAAGTGTTATATGCCATCTTCTCCAAAACTCAGACACGCTTTTTGACATATAGGGATAGTCAAAGTTTTCAGGGAAATTGAATCCTAAAATTTTACCCAATCCTACTGCCATATCTGAATATCCTGAAAAATCAAAATAAATTTGAAATGCAAATGCAAGTATACCCAACCAAGCTGTAAATGCCGATATTTCACTATAATCCATAGCCTTTACCTCAGTCCAGAGCATACCTATATTATTCGCAAGCAACACTTTTTTTGCAAGACCCTTCAAGAAAATTCCTGCACCATAACCAACCATGTCAACGCTTACCTTTCTGCCATCAATTTCCTCCTCAACATCAGCATATCGTACAATAGGCCCTGCAACAATCTGCGGAAACAGCGTAACATAGGTTGTAAAATTTATAATATTCTTCTGAACCTTGATATTCCTCATATACAAATCAATCGTATATGACATACTTTGAAATGTATAAAAAGAAATTCCTATTGGAAGCGGCAATTGGGGGTCATTAAACGATGTACCAAAAATATTATTTACATTCTGAATAAAAAAAGAGCTATACTTGAAAATTGACAAAAGCCCTAAATTCATACACACTGATACCAGCAAAACCAATGTTCTGATTTTAGGCTTGTCATCATACTTATGCATTATTCTACCAGCAGTATAATCTATTACAGTTGAAAGTATCATTATTAAAACATAAACAGGTTCACCCCAAGCATAAAAAACCAAACCTGATACGAAAAGAATTATATTCTTCATTCTTTTTCCAGATATAAAATACAAAGATAATACTATAGGCAAAAACAAATACAAAAATGCCAAGCTAGAAAATACCATATTTTAATCCCCTTTTATTTCCGCAATTATGTTCACTAATTCGTCCTTCGTGAGAATGGTGTTAACAACCTCTAACAGTCCTTGTGTAGACAAAAGTTCAGGCAATTTTAATCTCTTAAGTAACTTTTTTCTTAATTCTGAGCTGTTTGCACAACCCGATAAGCCTAATTCATAAAAGTCAAGCCTTGAAATAGAGTCCCTCTTTTCGCCCTCACTTGATACAATTCCTGCTTTGGCAAAAGCCTCCATAATTACTTCCTTATCCATACCCTCTACACCAATTTTACCCTCAGAGGATGGCTTGATTTTACGCTTTTCCTTTCCGAAAATATCGGGTATATAAACATTTATTATCCTGCCCCTAGAAACAATACCTTTAATATAATTCCTAATCAAAAAGCCGGCACTATCTGAATCTGTAAGAATAATTATACCTGTTTTTTCAGCGTAAAACTTTATGAGTGCAAGTTTTTCCTTATCTTTAAAAATCCCATACCCATTTGTCGGTATAATAACTCCATCTATAATTGATGAAAGCTTAATCTTATCATACTTACCCTCAACAATTATTGCTTGTTCTACCCGTAACAAAATATTTCTCCTCTTTATTTATTTTACTTGCCTACCCTCTTCGAGCAACCATCAGCATTTCTATAATTGCTTTCTCGATTATTACTCTTGAATCAGTTCTGGTAGATTTAAGTGATAAATCAGCCTGTCTTAATATCTTAAGGCACTCACGAAGATGCTCAAGTGATATCTTCCCACATGAGTTGAATGCATTCTTTACAACAAAATCTCTGCCCTTATAATTAAAATCCTGAACTACATTATCAGCCCTTTTATTATTTACAAGTGCTGCTCTCGCTCTGTATAAATCTATAAATGCAGATGAAATCGCTGATAAGACAACTATTCCTTCAGCTCTTTGCTCCATAAGCTCACCTAAAATCTGCATAGATTCGTCAGCTTTAAGCAATACTACAGCTTTTGCAAGTGCAAAGGCATTTGAATCAAGCTGTTTTGAGACAAGCATTCCTATCATTTCTTTTGTTATTTCCAAACCATCTGCATACGCGCAAAGCTTGTCTAATTCATTCTTTATAAGCATGCTGTCATATAAACAAAGTTCAGCTATTTCCTCTGCATTACTCCTTGTAATAGTACAGCCCTCTTTTGTCACCCTGTCAATAATACTCTTTGTTAACTCACTGCCGGTTTTGAAATAAGCCTCACATACAATACCTTTTTTTGCAATAAACTCTATAAGCTTTTTATTTTTTGCCGATACAGTTCGTTTACCTGTCTTCAAGTCAAATCCTGTAATATTAAAAATAATTATTGTTGTAGGTGGAAGCTCTTCAATAATTTTCAAAAGCCTGTTCAGATCATCTCCCACCAAACTATCTGCATTTAAGTCATTTATCAGTATACAATTATACTCAGTCAACATCGGATACATTTCTGCCATATCTGATAATTCACTTAAATTCAGCCTTTCCCCATCAAGCTTTGTGTAGCCATCCGTAGTTGATTTAACGAGCTTTTTTAAAAGCAATTTTGTTAGCTTTTCTATTTCAAGTATATCCTTACCATAAAAAAAATAAGTATTTTTAATATCCCCTGATTTAATAAGCTTTGTAGTTTCAGCAACACTTAAATTAGCCATTCTCCAACCTCCTTACTTTTATATTTCCATCAAAATCCACTTCAAACAAAAGATTATTTTCTCCAATAAAGGTTGTGTTATCTAATATGTTTTCATCAACTACATCCAATATCACTAAATAAGCACAATTAAAATTTTGCTTAACATATTTCCCGTAATTAACACATACTGTCGCATCAGAATCTGTTTCACCGTTAAAGCATTTGAATGTAAAATCATTATACTTAATTTCTATACAATCAGTATTATAAAAATCAATCTTATAATTGTCATATGATATATTCATTCCATCATAATCGGACATCATAACTTCATTACCGCATATCTTTACACCATCTAAAAGATATGTTCCCGACGGCATTATCACATTATTAACCTTTTCCAGCTTAAGCATCTCGTCATATGCAGTCATACCTTGATATGGGCGATTAACTATACATAATGTATTAATCTCATTAAATCCACTGCCTTTTATGTATTTGCTAACATAGTCAACAGATTTATTGCCACCTGTCATGTCAATTATATCCACCGAGCCATTATGGCTTACAACCACTGCCGCATTTGTTCCACTACCTAAAACAGCAATTTTAAGTATATCCCTTTGAGATATTCTATATATTGTACTTTCAACCACCAGTATGAGCATGGAAATACCAATTGAAACTGCGACAAATTTAGGCTTTTTAAATAAAACAAATGTAGCAGCAACAAACACTGTCAACATGATAATACTTACTGACAAATACTTATATCCCAATGAAATATATGTATACTCAATCCTTCCCAAAGCATGGGATACCCTTAAAACTATTTTACAGCATATTCCTGCAACCGTCAATAAAGGGTATGCAAAAATATTCACACCACCTGTTACTGTTACCAGTAAGCCACAGATTAATGCGACATTACATAAAGGAATTAAAATTAAATTTGCAATAGGTGATATTATTGATGTTTCATCAAAAAATAGTATGGAAATCGGGAAAACAAATAATGTTACAAGTGAAAATGCTATGATGATTTTTATAAGCTTCTGACTTCCTTTTTCATCAGGCATTCCCTTTGTCATATACTGTGCAAACACACCTATTCCAAATGCACCTGATACCGAAAGCAAAAATGACGCGTCCCTAATAACAAATGGACTTGGTAAAGTTATGATAATTACAGCTATACACAGCGAATTTAGCACATCCGACCTACGATAAAACAATACTGAGCTTCCAGTTAAAGTAATCATAATAAATGCTCTAATTACTGACATGGACATACCAGAGCAAACTGTAAAAAGTGCGATCGCAATCTCAATTATTAGAAACTTATGCCAGTTTTTTAAAGCTATCAGATTCAATATCAAATACAAAAAGGTAGCTAAAATAACCACATGTAGACCTGAAACTGACATAACATGACCTATTCCAGTCCTATAAAGAGTTGTTTGTGTGCTATCAGATAGACCAGACTTATCACCAAAGAGGATTCCAATTAATATATCTCCCTCCTCATTGGGAAGAATTTGTTTAATTCTGTGTAAAATATTCTCACGATATTTTAAAATAACATTAATAATAGAAAAATCATCGTTTTGTGTCAGTTCAACAGTTTCAACTTCATCAAACTGTAAAAATATCCCCTTAGCTTCATAATAATCCTTAGCATTGAAAGTGTATTTATTCTCAAACCTCTTTACAGTTCCAACAATCTTAATCTCATCGCCTCTGTCAATCACAACTGAGTCACCATAATACAATACCTTAGCATTATACCTTGAGTTAAGCTTTCCCTTCAGAAGATAACATGACTTATCACCTGTATATTCGGTAATGAAACTGATTTTTCCACTAAAAGTAACCTTCTCACCAGTACAGGAAACTACCTTTTCGTAAGTAAAGCCCTGATATATTCTGAACCATGAAAAAGCTATGATAAAGGATATAGCGCATACTATAATTTCCTTATTTGTAAACTTAGATACATATTTTAAGACAAGTATTCCAGCCAAAATAAGAAGCATTATAGAAAAGTCATAATTTTTATCCAAAAATGAAGCCAAAAATAGCCCTATAAAATATGGAATACCCACATAAACTATCTTTCGCTTCATGTCCATCATCCTTTATGCCATAATATTTTACTTAAAAAATAAAGGTAGCTTTTCAAGAAAAATTATATCTGTTCTGTCTGCTGCATCACCCTCTGCCAAAACTGCAGCCTTGCCAACAACTATACCTCCTGCCTTTTCAACAAGAGTTACAACTGAATTTATTGACTCACCTGTGCTTATAACATCATCCACAATAAGCACTCTCTTATCCTTTAGCTCCAACATATCATTACTGTCAAGATAAAGCATCTGTTTTGCACTTGTTGTTATCGATTGCACATCAATACCTACAGGATTTTTCATATATAGCTTAATTGATTTTCTTGCAACTATATATTTCTTCCCAGTCTGCCTTGACATCTCATATGCAAGTGGTATACCCTTGCTTTCAGCTGTAATGATGATATCACATTCAGGACATTTCTTTACAAGTTCAGTCGCAGTCGCAATAGTCAACTCAACATCTGAAAACATAATAAATGCAGCAATATCAAGCTTATCATTTACAGGACAAATCTGAAGCTCCCTTGTAAGTCCTGCAACCTTTAATGTATATGTATCAGCCATTTTATGCCTCCAAACACTTTAATTTGTTGCGTTTGAACTGAATCAGCCAAACGCAACAATTATTTTTAACCTATAAATATTATAAAACACTATTTTCATTAACTTATTATCCTGCTGGCCAAGTTAATTGTCTGCCTGATAACAGATGGAAATGTAAATGCATAACTGTCTGTCCACCACTTTCACCACAGTTATTCACTATTCTGAAGCCGTCTTTCATACCCTTTTCCACCGAAAGCTTTGCAATAACCTCAAATATATGAGCAATAACCTTTGAATTGCTTTCATTTATATGTGCAGCACTTACTATATGCTCCTTAGGAATCAACAAATAATGAATCGGGGCAGTTGGTGCTATATCCTCAAAAACATACACCAAATCGTCTTCATAAATCTTTTTACTAGGAATTTCTCCTGATGCTATCTTACAAAATAAACAATCCATCCTATTTCACTCCTATATTAAATAATTCCTTAACAATACCCTCAAGTGCAGACAATGCCTCATCTATCATATAATCCTTACCAATACCTGCCATAGCGCTATCAGCTCGACCGCCACCTTTTCCGCCTGTAATTGCTGATACTCTTTGAACAATCTTTCCTGCATGAGCACCCTTTTCTATTGCAAGCTTACTGCATACGCAATAGAATGTTCCTTTTCCCTCAGAAACACCAGCAAATACAGCTACCACATCATTTTCCTTTTCTTTAACCTTATCACCAATTTGTCTTAACATATCTGGAGTTGTTCCATTAAACAATGCTGAAACAACCTTTGTTCCATAAATATCCTTTGCATTTTCAAATATTCCATCAAGTTGACTGCCTGCCAATTTCTGATTCAAACTTTCAATCTCCCTGTCCTTTTCCTTAAGATCAGCCATCAATGTTGCACAACGCTCTGGCAGTTCACTAGTGTTTACAAGCTTTAGATTACCAGCAGACCTTGCAATTGTATCCTTAAGCTCATATAGCATATTCATTACACCATTACCCGTAACAGCCTCAATACGCCTTACTCCTGCAGCAACTGAGCTTTCAGAAACAATCTTAAACAAACCTAGCTTTGATGTGTTGTCTACATGAGTCCCCCCACAAAGCTCTATTGAGAAATCACCAACACTTACTACTCTTACAACATCACCATACTTTTCACCAAATAAAGCCATAGCACCAAGCTTTTTAGCTTCATCTATCGACATTTCCTGTATTTTAACTTCAACTGCCTCTAAAATCTTCTCGTTAATAATATCTTCTACCTTTTGAATTTCATCCCCAGTCATTGCACTAAAATGTGAAAAGTCAAAACGACATCTTTCAGAGTACACAAACTGTCCAGCCTGGCAAACATGTTCGCCCAATACCTTCCTCAATGCTGACTGAAGCAAATGCGCAGCAGTATGGTTTCTCATTGTTGCCTCCCTCTTTTTCTTATCAACTCTTGCTGCAACAAGCTCACCAACTGAAATACTGCCAGTTTCAAGCATACCTACATGAAGTATGTGTCCACTTTCTGCCTTTTTTGTATCAGCTACCACAAACAAACCATCGCCCTCAATTTCTCCAGTGTCACCTATCTGTCCACCGCTTTCTGAATAGAAAGGAGTTTTATCAAGCACAATGATGCCCTCTTCACCCTCATTAAGCTTATCAACATGCTTTCCAGCAGATAAAATTGCAACTACTTTTGACTGCTCCTCCATGCTTGTATAGCCTGTAAATACAGTTTCAACTGCATTAATTTCAACTGATTTATTTGCTTCCCATGATGAGCCTACCTTAGATGTCCTGTCTGCTCTTGCCTTTTGCTTTTGTTCAAGCACGAGCTCCTTAAACCTATCCTCATCAACCTTTATTCCCTTTTCTAATGCAATTTCAATTGTCAAATCTATTGGGAATCCATAAGTATCACTTAATTTAAACGCATCATCACCTGATATAACCTTTTCAAGCCCATCATTAATTATTTTACTCATAATCTTATTAAGAAGCTCTGCACCTTTATCAATTGTTCTTGCAAAATTTTCTTCTTCTATTTTTATAATTTTTCTAATGTATTCCCTTTTTTCCTCTAGCTCAGGGTACGCCGCTTTATTCTCATCAATAACTGTATCACATACCTCATAGAGGAAAGGCTTTACAACTCCAAGCAACTTTCCATGACGAGCAGCACGCCTTAATAAGCGTCTTAACACATAACCTCTACCCTCATTTGATGGAATCACACCATCTCCAACCATAAATGTCGTACTTCTTATATGGTCAGTTATAACACGCAAGGATATATCCGTTTTTTCATCAGCTTTATATGTCACTCCAGCTATTCTGGAGATATGTTTCATTATATTCTGAACTGTATCAACCTCAAATAAATTATCCACTCCCTGCATTACACATGCAAGACGCTCAAGACCCATGCCTGTATCAATATTGGGATTAGGCATCGGTGTATAATTTCCCTTTCCATCACTATCAAACTGGGAGAATACCAGATTCCATACCTCAACAAATCTATCGCAATCGCAACCTACTTTGCATTCAGGTGAACCACAGCCTGCACCTTCACCTCTATCAAAATATATTTCTGAACAAGGACCGCAAGGACCTGAGCCATGCTCCCAGAAATTATCCTCCCTTCCCAGACGAACCATTCTCTCAGCAGGAATTCCTATTTGCTTTGTCCAGATATCATATGCCTCATCATCTTCCTCATAAACAGATATATAAAGTCTTTCTTTAGGTAATTCCAAAACATCAGTGAAAAATTCCCATGCCCATTGAATTGCTTCTACTTTAAAATAATCACCAAAGGAGAAATTTCCTAGCATCTCAAAATATGTGCCATGTCTTGATGTCCTTCCAACACGCTCAATATCAGGTGTTCTTATACATTTCTGACAAGTAGTAACTCTTTTATTTGGTGGAACAGCCTGTCCTAAAAAATATCTTTTTAAAGGTGCCATACCTGAATTTATCAACAACAAGCTGTTATCGCCCTGTGGTATAAGCGATGCACTCTTCATTCTTGTATGATTCTTTCCCTCAAAAAAGCTTAAAAACATTTCTCTTAATTCATTAACTCCACGCCATTGCATATTACTTACTCCTTTATTTTTAAATTATGATAATTTCAAATAAAAATGCTTCCGCCCTAAAATTGGGACGAAAGCTCTTCGTGGTACCACCCAAATTGCATTGCCTATTCAGACAATACCTCTCATTAATGCCTTTAACGCAGACGTACGTTATGCTTTCGCATAAAGGCTCAAGGGTAGCACCTAACCACTATCAAAAAGCTCACACCAACCGCTTTCTCTCTGCATGATAATCAGTCAGTCAGTCCTATCAACGCCACAAGCATCTCTTTTTATATTATATCAAATTATATAAAAATGTCAATTACTTTTTTTATATTAATCTTTTGATTTTTAAGCCTTTGAAGTATCATGATTCTTATTTGCTGATAATTTTTCAAATGCTGAAAAAGCTTGTTTTAGATTTGATACGCCAATTACCCTTATCTTAAAATCACCTGCATTAAGTCCTGAAAAAGATTGTTTAGGAATAAGGCATATCTCAAAGCCCATTCTCTCTGCTTCCTTGATTCGCTGTACAACATGGGATACAGTGCGTATTTCTCCTCCTAAACCTATTTCTCCAAAAGCAATCATCTTTTCATTAATCGGCTTATCCAGAAGGCTTGAATAAAGTGCTAATGCAACTGATAAATCACCTGCTGGCTCATCGAGCCTAAAGCCTCCGACAATATTAATGTATGCATCAAGTGTGCCAAAAAATAAACCCATTCTCTTTTCCAGAACAGCCATAATTATCGCCATCCTGTTATAATCAAATCCAGTGGCAGTTCTTCTTGGTGCTGAAAATCCACTCTTTGTAACAAGCGCCTGAACCTCCGCTAAGATTGGCCTTGAGCCCTCCATAACACATGAAACACATGAGCCCGATACATTTTGGGGTCTACCCGAAAGAAACACTGCTGATGGATTTTTAACCTCATTCAAGCCTTTATCCAGCATTTCAAATACGCCAATTTCATTTGTAGAGCCAAAACGATTTTTAACAGCCCTCAAAATTCTATAGCTTAAATGCCTTTCCCCCTCAAAGTAAAGCACAGCATCAACAATATGCTCCATTACCTTAGGTCCAGCTATTGCACCATCCTTGTTCACATGACCTACAATAAAAATAGGTACCTCTTCAGTTTTTGCAGTTTGCATAAACAAGTTAGTGCATTCTCTTACCTGAGTAATACTTCCTGGACTTGATTGAATCTCTTGTATACTCATTGTTTGAATTGAGTCGATGATTACAATATTTGGCTTTTCTGATGATATAACATTGCAAATTGCCTCCGCATCAGTTATTGTCAATATGTAGAGGTTTTCTGTATCAACACCTAATCGTTCAGCTCTAAGTTTAATCTGGCGCGCCGATTCCTCACCTGATACATACAATATATTTTTGTCATCACCCATGAACTGGCATATTTGCAAAAGTAAAGTACTCTTTCCTATGCCGGGTTCTCCTCCCAAAAGCACAATTGAACCCTTTACCAAGCCTCCACCCAAAACTCTGTCCAGCTCATCAATGCCTGTGTTATATCTTACCTCATCATTAAAATCTATAGCCGATAACCCCATTATTTTAGAGGATACATCTACTGAAGTTCTCTTTATAGTACCCGATTTTGATACTGCTACACACACCTCCTGCTCTTCAAAGGTGTTCCATTCACCGCACCGCTGACACCTGCCATTCCATTTCGAACTTTCAAATCCGCATTGGCTACATATATAAACTGTTTTTACCTTCCTTGCCATTTGAACTTCTCCTTGATTTAAAACTACTTTTTCTTATCCAAATATTCATTTATAGCTGCAAATATTGTAAATGCTATCTCTTTTTGATATTCCTCCGTTTTCAATTTGTTTGCCTCTTCAACATTAGATAAAAAACCACATTCCACCATAACTGTTGGATTTTTTGAATAATAACACAAGAATAATTCTTCACCACATGGCTTTATTTCCCTCTTGTTATCGGGTTGTAAATACTCTACAAACTTATCCTGAATAGTCTGTGCCAAAAATTGACTGTTATTGTTCTCAGAATAAAACATTTGTGCTCCGCTATATTTCGGGTCAGTAAATTGATTCTGATGTATGGATAGACATATCGCATTAGGATATTTGTTAAATAAAGCCAGCCTATTGTTCATATCGGACCTTTTCTGATTAGCTATTCCTTCAACGCCTTTGTCATGAATGGATTTATCTGTGTCCCTTGTTACTTCCACCTTATATCCAGCCATTGTCAGCATATCCCTTAAATTTAAAAGAATATTAAGATTTATACCCTTTTCAGGAACACCATCAGCTGATGAACAACCTCCGTCAATACCACCATGACCAGCGTCCAGTACAATTACCAGTTCATTATTCGGCATTGTTGACGCCGGAACAACCGCCTGAATTTTGTTCATTGCAAAATAAATTCCACCACATGCCAATGAAAATATAGTTAATGAAGCTATAACTCTTTTCCAGTTTATATTTTTAATCTTTTTCATAAGTCCACCCCTTATTTAATTTAATAAAGCTTATGAAAAAAATTGTACAAATATTACAAGCTATATATTTTTATAAAATTATTTTCTGTCTATATCTATTATTATTTCTTCTATATCATTCTTCACTTGCTAGTTATATATATAATATACATTAAAACTTAAAAATTGACAAGGATTATTTGTTGTTTCAACAAAATAAAAATTCGTTTTTATCTAATAATAATGATAAGCCGAACATAATTTTATGATTGGCATTACTGAATCAAAATATAAAAGGAGTCGAAATTATGTCAAGACGAGTTAATGTTAATAAAAGTAAAAAAGTTAAAATATATCAGCCCAAGTCATCCGGCTCCATATATTCAACCTATGTCATAACTGACAATTATACAGATTCCAATGGTGTAGTTTCATTGAAGCATCCTGAAAACGCTGAATACGCAAAAGCGTGGGTAGATGATAATAAAAAATAACCTGTTAAAAGAAAGGCGAACTACTTTTGGTTCGCCTTTGCATTTTATATTGCCTTTCGATTTTCTTTTAATTTTGCATACATTGATAACAATAAAAATACAATCAAATTTACAATTACTACACTTGCACCAGTTGATGCATTCCATAAAATTGATACAAGAAAACCAATAATAAAACATAATACTGCTATTATAGAAGATATAATTATTACTCCTTTAAAGCTTTTACATACCCTCATCGCTGTCAAGGACGGGAAGATTATTAAGCTTGATATTAATAATGCACCCATCATGAGCATTCCAAAAACAACTGTAAGTGCTGTCAAAATCGCAATTATCATATTGTATAAATTAACATTAATTCCAGTTGCACTTGAAAACACTCCATCAAATGTTACTGCAAAAATTTTATTGTAAAAAATTATATATGTTAGTATAACCACTATTGATAAAATTATTATTATCTTAACATCATTTTTATCCATTGCAAGAATACTTCCAAACATATAATGACTAACATCATTTGTCTTATTGGCTTGTGACGAAACAAATACTGCAATCGCAAGAGAACTTGTTGCAAAAAGTGCAATTGCAGAATCACCGTTTATTCGGCTGCTTTCACTTAATTTTAATAGAATTACTGCTGCTACAATAACAATGGGTATTGCAAATTTAAGTGGTGCAAGGCTCAAAACAGTAGCAATAGATAATGCACCAAAGCCAACATGGGATAGTCCATCACCTATCATTGAACAGCGTTTTAAAACAAGACTTACTCCTAATAGAGAAGCACAAAGTGAAACCAAAACTCCTCCGATTAATTGAAAGACAATTAAATCAAGCGTAAAAACATTTTGTATCTTCTGAATTATTTCACTCATACACTTACTCCCCTAAAAATCTGATACCCATCTCACTTTTTTCATAATCAGATGTCTTGCAAAAAATACCACTGTAATCATTTATATGGAGCATATAATTAGAATTTTTAATAGCACTGTTTATATCATGTGAAACCATAATAATTGTTATCCCATCAACGCTATTGAGCTCTTTAATTAGCTTATACATTTCAGCTGCAACTAGCG
>JAAYPV010000121.1 GCA_012519635.1 Clostridiales bacterium | reverse complement strand
GCATAATACTTTGCAATTGCCTCTCTTAAGAAAGCATAACCCTCATAATCCGGATAGCCCTTGAAGGTTTCCTTATTGCCTAGCTCGTCACAACCTTTTTTCATAGCATCAATTACAACTGGTGCAATTGGAAGTGTAACATCACCAATACCTAATCTTATAACCTTTTTATCAGGATTTGCCTCTGTAAAAGCCTTTACTCTCTTTGCAATCTCTGCAAATAAATAGCTTTCTGTCAAATTAAAAAAGTTTTCATTTATTTTAGCCATATTATCCTCCAGTATTGTTTATTATATTTCAATCTCTCCATCAAAAACATGAGTAGCAGGTCCTGTCATCATAACTGTTCCGTCACTTTTATAGGTAATCTTTAAATCTCCGCCACGCAAATGAACAGTAATTTCCTCATCTGCCCTACAATGCTTATTAAGAACAGCAGCTACAACCGTTGCACAAGCACCTGTACCACAAGCAAAGGTTTCTCCACTACCTCTTTCCCATACTCTCATCTTCAAGGTTTTATCATCTATAATTTCTACAAACTCAGTATTAATCCTATCTGGAAAAAGTGAATGATTTTCAAAATAAGGACCAATCTTTTCAAGCTCAAGTTCGTCAATGCCATCCATAAAAATTACTGCGTGTGGGTTGCCCATTGAAACACAGGTGATTGCGTACTCTGCTCCATTTACCTCAACAGGTTCTGATATAAACAAGTCTAAATCCGAATCAACCGGAATATCTCTTGGCTTTAAAATAGCCTTGCTCATATCTACCTCAACTGCATCAACTTTATTGTCCTTAATAAACAATTTTAAATGCTTTATTCCTGAATTTGTTTCAAGCGTAATTTCATCTTTATCAGTAAGTCCTTTATCATAAACATACTTGCCTATACAGCGTGTAGCATTTCCACACATCATTGCCTCTGAACCATCTGCGTTAAAAATTCTCATCTTAAAATCAGCAATTTCTGAGGGCATTATTAAGACAAGTCCGTCTGAACCGATACCAAAACGCCTGTCGCTTACAAAAATGGCTGTTTCATTAGGGTTTAAAACAGTTTCATTAAAGCAATTAATATAAATATAGTCATTGCCTATCCCATGCATTTTAGTAAATTTAATAAGAATCACTCCTCTTTACACTCTAACATGACTTTAATTATATACCATTCTATTAAAAAAATCAACACCATTATTTATTAGCTAGAAAAAAATTCTTGCAAAAGACTATAATATGTAGTATAATGTTAAATGTCTTAATGATATAATGATTTAAATGGTGTATTCCTTTGCATGAAAAATGCAAAATTATTTAATACACTTAATAAAATCGCTATTTTTTATAAAAGTGAGGTTTTAAAATTGGATTTAAAAATGATTTCGCACCTTTCCAACCTTAGTAAGCTAAGTTTTACTGATAATGAATTGGAAAAACTCTCAAGTGATATGAGTAGCATTATCGAAATTGTTGACATCATTAAGGAAGTTGATATCGTATATAATCCCCTTTCTGATAACAAAAATGTTAATATCAATGATTTGCGTGAAGATGTCGCTAAAGAAAGTATGGCTACTGAAAAAATCTTGATGAACGCGATAAACAGTGATAACTGTTTTGTTGTTCCAAAAGTTGTTGAATAGAGGGAGAGTATAATGAATATTACAAATCTAAAGCTTAGAGAAATGCGTGATCTGCTTGATAAGAAATCCATTTCTGCTATTGAATTAACACAAGAATATCTAAATAGAATTAATAAATTTGACGATAAAATCCAAAGCTATATCACAGTTACCGAAGATTTGGCAATGGATTCTGCAAAAAAGGCACAAGAGAAAATTGATAACGGAAATACAAACCCATTATGCGGTATCCCAATCTCAATAAAAGATAATATTTGCACTAATGGCATTAAAACTACCTGTGCCTCTAAATCTCTTGAGAATTTTATTCCACCATATAATGCTACTGTTGTGGATAAGCTAGATTCTCAGAATGCGGTTATGCTTGGTAAAACTAATCTTGATGAGTTCGCAATAGGTGCTACCACTCAAAGCTCTGTTTTTGCTAAAACTAAAAATCCATTTGATTTATCAAAGGTTCCGGGGGGCTCATCTGGCGGCTCAGCTGCAAGTGTTTCTGCATCACTTTGTGCTGCTTCGATTGCCTCTGATACAGGCGGTTCCCTTCGTCAACCTGCTGCGCTTTGTGGTGTTACAGGCCTTAAACCAACATATGGAAGAGTATCAAGGCATGGACTTGTTGCCATTGCATCATCTATGGACCAAATAGGTGCAATTGCTAAGGATGCTCATGACTGTGCTTTTATCCTCAATACAATTGCTGGTTTTGACTGTAATGATGCTACTTCCTCAAAGGCTGAAGTTATTGACTTTACATCTAAGATAGGTGAAAGCATAAAAGGTTTAAAAATTGCTATTCCAAAAGAATTCTATGACAGCAATATCGGAATTAACTCAGAAGTTAAGGATAGCGTTCTTGCTGCCGCTGAAAAATATAAGAAAATGGGTGCTGAACTCGTTGAATGTTGCTTGCCTAGCTTGAAATATGCTGTCGCAACCTACCTAATTCTATCCTCTGCTGAGGCTGCTTCCAACCTTTCCCGTATAGATGGCATAAAATATGGTCATCGTTCAACTAGAGGCGAAAACTTTAATGAATTGATTATAAACTCAAGAACTGAAGGCTTTGGCGATGAGGTTAAGAGAAGAATTCTACTTGGAAACTTCGTGCTTTCAATTGAACAATATGATGATTATTATAAAAAAGCACTGGCTTTAAGACAAAGATTTATCACAGAGTATGCAGATATATTTGAAAAATGTGATGTAATCCTTACCCCTACAACACTCTCCACTGCT
>JAAYPV010000020.1 GCA_012519635.1 Clostridiales bacterium | reverse complement strand
TTTTGTCACTTAATCCAAGATCATTAAAATCTATCCATAAAAGATATGTTCCCTCAGGCTCGACTACCTTTAGCTTCGGAGCCTTCTTTGCAAGCAAGCTTTTGGTTTTACTTATATTGTCATAAAGATACAAAAGCAGCTCATCAAGCCACTCCCCGCCATGTTCATAAGATGCCTGAGCAGAAACAATACCCATTGTATTCGGATTGGCATATCCAGTTTTTTTAATTTCATTATAGACAGCCCTTCTTATCCCCTCATTTTCAATAAAAATATTGGAAATCTGCAACCCCGCAAGGTTGAAGGTTTTGCTTGGAGATGTGCATGTTATGGTTATACCTGACAAATGCTTTGACAGACTTGCAAAAACAATATGTTTATTATTGTTGTAGACAAAATCAGAGTGAATTTCATCAGCAATAACTATAACCCTATGTTTAATACAAATAACAGCTATCCTTTGCAACTCCTCAGCAGTCCACACTCTACCCACAGGATTATGAGGATTACACAAAATGAATAGTTTAACATTATTGTCCCTTATCTTCTTTTCAAAATCATCAAAGTCAATTTCATATCTGCCATTTTTATATACAAGTGGGTTATTAATAATCCTTCGGTTATTAGCCACAATCAATGATGAAAAAGGATAATAAACTGGCCTTTGTATAAGCACTCCATCATTCTCTTTCGTCAGCGCCCTAATTGCCGCTGATATCGCAAAAACTATTCCAGGACTCACAATCAACCATTCACGCTTTACCTCATATCCAAATCTGTTCTTATACCATTTATAAACAGCATTAAAATAGTCCTCTTTTATATTTGTATATCCAAAAACACCATGCTTGCACCTTTCAACAAGTGCATCAATAACTGCCGGAGGTGAACGAAAATCCATATCAGCAACCCAGAAGGGCATAGCATCAGCAGACATATTGTTTTCTTCCATAAAGTCAAATTTTATCGAATTTGTATTATGTCTATCAATTATTTCATCAAAATTATATCTGCTCATGTTAACTCCCCTTTTCATTTTATTAAATATCCGCTCCATAATAAAATGAAGCGGATATAATTTTCAAACTATTCTGTAAACAAAGCTGTAGAAAGATATCTTTCACCCGTATCAGGGAAAATCGCAACTATAACCTTTCCTTCATTTTCAGGTCGTTTTGCAAGCTCAGTTGCAGCAGCTAGTGCAGCACCTGATGAAATTCCAACAAGAACACCATCTGTTTTTGAAATCTCTCTGCCCGCTTCAAACGCCGCCTCATTTGACACTGTAATTACCTCATCATAAATTGATGTGTTAAGAGTTTCAGGAACAAAGCCAGCACCAATTCCCTGAATTTTATGAGGTCCTGCATTCCCTTGTGAAAGTACAGGCGAATCCTTTGGCTCCACAGCAACTACCTTTATATTAGGATTCTGCTGCTTAAGATATTCGCCAGCACCTGATATAGTTCCGCCCGTACCAACACCTGATACAAAAATATCAACCTTGCCATCAGTATCCTCCCATATTTCAGGACCAGTAGTTGCCTTATGAACAGCTGGATTTGCTGGATTTACGAACTGTCCCAAAATAACTGCATTCTCTATTTCATTTTTAAGCTCCTCAGCCTTAGCAATAGCACCCTTCATTCCCTTTGCACCATCTGTAAGAACGAGCTCTGCGCCATATGCTTTAAGCAGATTCCTACGCTCAATACTCATTGTTTCAGGCATGGTAAGAATAATTCTATAACCTCTTGCCGCTGCTACTGATGCAAGACCTATTCCGGTATTACCGCTTGTCGGCTCAATAATTACCGAACCCTCTTTAAGAATACCTTTCTTTTCTGCGTCCTCAATCATGGACTTTGCAATTCTATCTTTAACGCTTCCTGCTGGATTAAAATACTCTAGTTTTGCAATTATCTTTGCTTTTAATTTATGTTTTTCCTCATAATTTACAACTTCTAATAAAGGCGTTTTTCCAATTAAATCCGTTAAACTCTTATTAATTCTTGACATATAAATTGCCTCCATTCAAAAACCAAATTTACATATGTGTTTACTATGGTTTAAGTATATACCATAATCATTCATTTGTCAATAGGTTTTTAAAAAAAATTTCCACAGCATCTTCAACAAAAAACACGACAATAATAATTTATAATCCAAAGTTATTGACAAAGGTATTTTTATGATGTATTATTAATACATACAATACAAATATGTTATGGAGGGCTAAGATGAGAATCTCATCCAAAGGACGCTACGCTCTTGTTTCCATGATTTATATGGCAAGAAGATTTGACAGCAAGGGATTTATTACAGTAGCAAGTATTTCTGAAAGATTTGGAATATCTAAAATTTATCTTGAACAGGTTTTTGCCTTGCTTAAAAAAGGAGGACTCGTCATCTCCACTAAGGGTTCACAAGGTGGATACCAGATTTCTCGATCACCAAGCGAAATAACAGCTTACGATATTCTTTTTTCAGTTGAAAACACATTGTTTGAGGACGCAGAGGATACTGTTGCAAAATCTGCTCCAGCGTATGAAAAAGCTATAAATAATTTAATTTTTGTTAATTTAGATACGATTGTAAGACAAACGCTTTGCGGTATAACACTCAAAGACCTTGTTGATGAAACCGACAGAAATGATGAACAGTCCCTTATGTATTATATTTAAAAAATCAAGCACCGTATTCTTTATACGGTGCTTTTTGTATTTACTTGATATGTCTGCACACTTACTACCTAAATGGTAATCTCAATCTGGTTATTTTCAGGCCCTAAAATACAGCTTTCATAATAACCATCTCCAGTTACACGAGGTCCACTAATTACTTCATAACCATCGGATTTTAAGCGTTCAGTCAGCTCATCAACCCTTTCCCTGCTACCCACCCTAAAGGCTATATGTATATAACCCATATTGTTAATTGATTCTCTCTGATCAGTCATTCCAGCCTTGTTCATAATTTCAAGCCTTGCTCCATCTTCAAATGACAGAAAATACGATTTAAAGCCTTTCTCAGGATTGTGATATAACTCATTGGACCGGGCATTAAAATACTTCTCAAAAAAGCTTTTCATAGCCTCAAGATTATCCACATACATTGCAATATGTTCTATTCTCATAGTCTGTTCCTCCTATAAAATTACTACTGTACAAACTAATCCATCTGGAATAAAAATCCTCACCCATTTATTATAGCATATCCCCAGATAAAAATATCATCTAATCTCCCGCTGAATATCCATTATTTGTGCGTCACTATTTCCTTCTATAAAATTAATTACATTATCAATCGTGCTGTTTGTTATCCTTGCACAGTCTGCAACACAAGCAATACCCAGAATAATTGTCTTGTGTATATCCTGTGCATCAATCTCTGATATTGACACATTAAATTTATTTTGAACCTTTGCAATAATGCTTTTAACCACCATTCGCTTTTCCTTTAATGAATGTACCCATGATGCATACAGCTTTATTACAGCAGCCTCAACAATCACTATAACACCGCCTCCTAAATTTCTTATCCTTTTATTCTATTATACCATATTAAAATTTTATTATGGCAAAATATTGTTTGTTGACTATGATTAAATTTATAATTTTAATAAAATTGTATACAATATTTATCATATCGTCTACAAACTAAAATTATTTACTTGCACTAGTCAACTAAAATATTATAGCTTAACTTTTTAAATATTACCTTAAAAGTCACTATATCATTTTTATATTCTACATTTATTGTACCATTGTGTATATCCACAATTTCCTTTGCAATTGAAAGCCCTAATCCAAACCCTTCCTTTTCATTTGAATGTGATTTGTCAGCACGATAAAAGCGTTCAAACATACGCTTAATATCATCTGTGTCAAAGTTCCTGCATAGGTTTCCACATGTTAAAACGATGTTTTCCTTATCAGAATATAAACAAACCTTTATTTCAGAATTTTCATCAGAGTATTTTAGCGCATTGTCAAGCAGAACACCTAGAAGTTCATCGATTTTATCCGCATCACCCATCAGAATTAAGTTTTCCTTTATATCAGACTGTATCTGTTTCCCCTCTTCAAAGGCTCTGCTTTCGAAATATAAAACAGAATTGCTTACAATCTGACTTATATTAACCTGTTTAAAATCACCATGCTGCCTGTTAAATTCGGAAAGCCTTGTAAGAGTCAGCATTTCATTTACAAGCCTGTTCATTTTCTGAGATTGTGCCTGAATACAATTTATCAGCTTATCGGGACCGTTTTTCTTTTCCATAAGCTCGGTTGTTGCAGATATTACAGTAATCGGTGTTTTTAACTCATGGCTTACATTTGATATGAATTCCTTTTGCTTTTGATAGCTTTCAGAAATAGGCTTTACTGCCTTACCTGATATAAGGTAAATTACAACAAGCACCAGAATAAAAAATACATTACCTGATAGTACTGACATTAAGAGTAGCTGCTTAGTATTTTCCTTTGACTGCATATTATATATGTAGGTATATATTTTTTTATTATCCATATTTGTAACAAAGCATTTGTATTGCTTATTATCTATTTTAAATTCTGATTTGTTTTTATTATGAATAAAATAACTGATATCTTCCTTAGAAAAATCTTTTAGACTATTGCCACTATTAATTTCTATAATATTATCCTGCTTATCTGTAATAAAATAAAAGCATGAAAAATTATTCAAGGTTTGCGGCATACCTGTTGGATAAATTTCACTAAAATCACGATTGATAACCTCATAATTTTCTGATGATGCAACTGATATATTCTCCCTGTACTGTACTTCTATGCTATCAATATTCAATTCTACATCAGTGGGATTTATCGTCTGCATTGTGCTTGAGGATGTCCACCATGTAAGCGAAACATAAAAATAATCCCTTGATGCCTTTGTTATATCTGTCTTAATCGGCTGTCCATTATACAAATAATCTGAAGCATCAAGAAAATCCACTGTTATTTTTGTGTTGCCACGATTAAATTTGTATTCTTTATAAATATACCTTACTTCTCCCGAATCTTCAGTTACCTCAAAATAAATTCCACCTCCTGCACAATACCAGTCTGCATTTTTGTCATCACATTTTATCTCACCATTTAATGTAATGCTTGCAACTGTCTTGGGGTCTCGAAGAATAATATGGTCACCGTCAGCATTCTTTTCAGTAGTATCCAAAAATATTGTTTCAAGGTCAATATCCGGAGAGTTAGAATAAGCAATTTGAGTAACCATATCCATAGCAGTTTTAAGTTCGTTTTCGTTTGACATATACATCAGAAAGTTAAGAATTAAGAGTGTTGCAAAAATAATAATGAAAGCAATTATTGCAGATAGAATAAAAAACTTTTTTCTAAGATACTTAATCTCCTTATTCATCCTTTTCTCCTTTTATAGTATAACCAAGTCCCCTCACAGTAGATATATTAACCCTCGAATTGATAGCACCAAGCTTTTTTCTAAGGAATGAAATATAGACTTCAATTGAATTATATTCAATATCCGCATCATATCCCCATATTTTTACTGTCAGTTCTTCCTTTGATATTACTTTACCATAATTTAAAATCAATAGCTCTATTATATCGTATTCCTTTTTTGTCAGCTTTACCTTCTGGTCACCTTTACATATCTGATGCGTATATTTATCAAGTATAATATCTGCAAATTTAAGATTTTCATCAATAATTACTTTTTCCTTACGCCTTAACAAAGCTCGTATTCTCGCTAGCAATTCCTTTGTATTGAATGGTTTTGTCAGATAATCATCAGCACCGTTATCAAGTCCGCATACCTTATCCTCAACCTCTGATTTTGCTGTAAGCATTAAAACCGGTGTTCCAATACTGCTTTTGCGAATTTCACTAAGTACCCGTATCCCATCCATTCTAGGTAGCATTACATCTAAAATGATTATATCATAAATATCCGATAAGGCATTATCAAGACCACTTACACCATCATGCACAACATCAGTATAATAGCCTTCCATTTCAAGTATCTCTGAAAGTATCATTGCAAGGTCCTTTTCATCTTCAACAATTAGTACCCTCATACAAATCACATCCAAAATTATTATTCTTACTCTTAATTATATCACATATTGTAAGAAAAAACACGTATTATTCATACGTGTTTTTTCCTTATTAAGGGGGAATTTTATTATATATATGTTATCAGCCCTTAAAAACAGCCCTCTTTAATGCAACCAAATCAAATACATTAATTTCATTATCATCACAAACATCCGAATTATCGAAATCAATTTTCCCACTTTTATTAACAAGCCATTTCTTAAGTGCTGTAACATCCTTGCTGTCAACTTTTCCGTCTGCATTTACATCGCCAATAACTTTTTCAACTGGAGGATTAGTATTATCATATTCATATACAAGAGTAACTGTTGTATAATTTACAACAACATCAGTTCCGTTGTCGCCCTGTTTTTCAGAGAACTTCCACCAATCCTTCTGCCATGATGCATATTCATCTAAAACAGTTGCCTCTACCTCTTCCTGGTCCGGATTAGTGAAATATCCATCAAAAGGTATAACAATTTCACTCTGTCCATTTGAAAAGACTACGCCTTTGAATCCCCAGAAGCTATCTCCACCTTTAACTGGTGAAAGCTCTGAGAAGCATAGACCACCGCCACCGCTGTAATATGCAGAACCCTCTGTTGAATAGCTGTTTACACCAAATATGATTTCCTTGAGATACTCTTTATCTCCAAGAGGAATCAAATATGAACCGTCTGCTGCTACTTTAAGCTCAGATACATTATATACAACCTTCTCAATTGTGATATCAGGCTCAACATAAACAGTTTCATCAGTTGGTTTATCTGAAATAACAACATGTGCTACTGAAAGTGGAGGCAATTCAACCTCAATTTTGTTTCCGTTCAAATCATTCTGTACATCAATAATTCTAATATCACTGTGGTCCTGTGTGATAGCATAAACAACTGCACTCTTATAATTTGTTGAAGTGCCATCAATTGTAATTACCGCCTTCTCTGTTGCAGTTTTGTTTTTATTTGAAAGCACAACACCTACTTTTGAATCATCATTGCCATTGATAGCAGCATAAGCTGTTGCCTTTGAAACATCCTCTGTCTTTGCTTCTACAAGAGTGTCACCGAAGGAAGAACCTTTTCCGTCATAGTTTGTGTAAAGATTTATAGCAGATTCAACATATGGACACTCAGGAAGTGTACCCCAATATGTTGCAAGATAAATTTCATTCTCAGCAAATGCACCAAGTGTTTCTGCCTCAACAATAGCTGAAATCACATTTTTACCAGTTGTTTTTTCGTTTGCGATATCTGCAAGATTATATTCTGTAATCGCAATCTTTGTTCCTGGATAATATTTATCAACGGATTTTTTGAGATTTGGTAAAAGCGGGAAGTACTTTCCGAAATAAGGCTGTAGCCAGCTGTTTTCTACATATGTTTCATCATAAAGGCTTCTTGGTGCCTGTAGCTTTGCATCATCAGTTGAGCAATCCTGTGCATAGTAGTGAACATCTACTACATCAAGAAGTCTAACGCCTGTTTCCTTTTCAGCTTTAGCCATGCTCTCAAGATAGTAATCTAGATACCAATCGT
Source organism: Clostridiales bacterium (assembly GCA_012519635.1). Lineage (GTDB taxonomy): Bacteria > Bacillota > Clostridia > Oscillospirales > Ruminococcaceae > JAAYPV01. The sequence goes on along the minus strand of JAAYPV010000020.1, from coordinate 5,748 downwards.
AATTGCCCTTTATGCTTTCCCACTTTGCATCTGTATAATTCTGACTTGTACCCGCCTGGATACATGGAAGCATACCCCAAAGTGCTGGTCCAAATACTTCTGCATTAGGATCAATTTCCTTTACAACCTTTGCAAGCTCAATTGATTTTTCAATAAGCTCATCAGCAGTACATTCCTCAGGGTGAATATATGGATGTGTATCATTCCACAAAAATGGCTCATTATCAAGACTATATCCCTGAATACCTGTTGATGTAGTTGAATCTCCAAGCGTCTTAACAAGGTAATTTACATATTCATCCATATACACTGCGTTGTCTGTAAGGTCTGGTTCTAAAAGAAGCTCAGCATTCTTTCTGAAATATACCTTGTTCCATCTGTCAGATGGAGCTGTGGTCGATACTGTTCCAGCCTTATCAGCAGCAACATACCCAGCCATCTGCAATGTTGTCATTTTATAAGGAACACCAAATTGATTGCATTTCTCAGAAAGCTGGCGTGCAGCATATCCAGGACCATTAGTAACATCTCCTATATGCGTATCAGAGCTGTGAATCCAGTCATGTCCTGCATTGGACCAGTTTGTTTCCCAGTTATAGCCTGTGTAACGGTTACCACCCTGTCTTACAGCATTAACTTTTACATTCTTATAATTACTTGAATTTCCAAATTCGTTAATACCATAGATATATGGGCTGATTTCCTTCCTTTCACCTGCCAAGTTTACAGAAACATTCATATTATATGTTCCTGACGAGGCTTCTGGAATGAAAAAGGTTGATTGTGCAAAAATTGTAACCGACAAAATGCCTGCAACAATTCCTGCAAACTTACGATGCAAACTCATTTTCATTACTCCCTTTCAAATTAAATTTTTGATCTGACTTTAAACATCTGTTTGCAAATATATTTGTTTTAAATATAGATTCTTGCTTTAACATAAATGTAGTTTTGATGCTTTGACAGTAACAAATATATAAATACAAACAAGTGAATGCTATGGTCATTAGCATTCAAAGCAAAAGTATTCAACTTTTTGCTTTATTGTAGCATATGAACCTTGAAAAATGCTTAAGAAATTTGTTAAAACTATATAAAATTACTATTTTATTTGCAAAATAATTCTTTAGTTTTACAATAAAGCAGTCCTCAGAAACTGCTCTAAGAACTGCTTATTGTAGCAATGTAAGTTTTAACCTACTAAAAAGGGGTGGAATAGTCCTATGAATTAGCTTATCATTCTTAAATGTATTTTTTGCATAAAAAAGTGTGCAGCATAAGCTTACTGCACACTTGTCAAAATTTTACTCAAGCTCAAACGCACCCGTATATAGTTGATAGTACTGTCCCTTTTTAGCAAGCAGTTCGTCATGATTTCCTCGTTCAATGATACGCCCATGATCAAGCACTATTATGACATCAGAATTTTTTACTGTCGACAGACGATGCGCTATTACAAATACGGTTCTACCTTTCATGAGTGCATCCATTCCTCGCTGAACAATTGCCTCTGTTCTTGTGTCAATAGAGGAAGTAGCCTCGTCTAAAATCATAACAGGCGGGTCTGCAACTGCTGCTCTGACAATTGAAATAAGCTGTCGCTGTCCCTGGGATAAATTAGCACCATTTTCAGTAATCATAGTTTTATAACCATCGGGCAAGCGTGAAATGAAATCATCTGCACCTACAAGCTTTGCAGCAGCTATACATTCCTCATCGGTGGCGTCCAGCTTTCCATAACGAATATTATCCATTACAGTACCCGTAAAAAGATTGGTATCCTGTAAAACCATACCTATTGCACGACGCAAATCCGATTTTCTTATCTTATTGATATTAATACCATCATAACGAATTTTTCCATCAGCAATATCATAGAAACGATTAAGCAAATTTGTAATCGTAGTCTTACCAGCACCAGTTGCACCAACAAAGGCTACCTTCTGTCCCGGCTTTGCATAGAGGCTGACATCGTGCAGAACAGGTTTTTCTGGCTCATATTCAAAATCAACATTGAACAATCTTACATCACCTGTTAATTTTGTGTATGTTACTGAACCATCACTGCTATGAGGGTGCTTCCAAGCCCAGATTTCCGTTCTCTCCTCACATTCAATCAACTGACCATTCTCCTCACTAACATTGACTAATGCAACATATCCGTTATCATGTTCAGGTTCTTCATCTATCAAGGCATAAATCCTTTGTGCTCCGGCAACTCCCATTACAATAGCATTAATCTGATGTGATACCTGATTGATATTTCCAACAAACTGTTTTGTCATATTAAGAAACGGAACAACAATACTGATTCCCATAGCAAGTCCTGAGATATTTAAATTAGGCACATTGGAAATCAATAAAGCACCACCCGTAAATGCAACAATTACATACAATACATTTCCAATATTATTTAAAATTGGGGCCAGAATATTTGCGTATCGATTTGCAGTCCTTGAATCATTGAATAAATCCTCATTAATCCTATCAAAATCAGCCTTGCTTTCCTCCTCATGGCAAAATACCTTTATGACCTTTTGGCCATTCATCATTTCCTCTATAAAGCCCTCAAGAGAACCAAGTGTTTTTTGCTGTTTAATAAAATATTTTGCAGAACCGCCACCTACTCTTTTTGTAATAACAAACATTATAATTACACCTATTATTACTACAAGTGTCAACCATATGCAGTAGTACATCATAATACAAAAGACAGTAATAACTGTTACACCTGAAACCAGAACTTGCGGAAAACTCTGAGATATCATCTGTCGTAATGTATCAATATCATTTGTATAGGTGCTCATGATATCGCCATGATTATTTGTATCAACATATTTTATTGGAAGGGTCTGCATTCTGTTGAACATCTTTATACGAAATTTTTTCAAGGTTCCTTGAGTAATAATCGCCATCATCTGATTATATATAATACCGCTTGCAAGGGATAACACATAAAATACTACCAATATTTCAACAAGGGATATTATTTTTCCACGAAACGAACTCCAGTCGCCTGCCTGCCAGCTTTTTTCAACAATAGCAATAATGTTCTGCATAAAAATAGCGGGGATAGAACTTATAGCTGCGTTAAAAATAATACAAACAATTACAACTGGAAACATTACTGGATAAAATCTAAATATATCCTTGAACAAACGAACAATAAGTGATTTTTTGTTTTCCATATGATTAGTTTTCACTTTGACTTCCCGCCTTATTTTGAGAATAGTATATTTCACGATAGATAGCATTTTCAGCTAATAATTGCTCATGAGTCCCAATGCCGTTGATAACTCCACCATCTATAACTATTATCCTATCCGCATCCTCAACAGAGGCTGTTCTCTGAGCAATTATTATTTTAGTCGTTTCTGGAATATATTCACGAAATGCCTTGCGGATTTTAGCATCTGTCTTAGTATCTACTGCACTTGTGGAATCATCAAGTATCAATATTTTTGGCTTTTTCAGTAATGCCCTTGCAATACAAAGCCTTTGCTTTTGTCCTCCCGAAAGATTTGCACCGCCTTGTTCAATATAGCTGTCATAACCCTCAGGGAATTGGCTGATAAATTCATCAGCACAAGCAAGCCTGCAAGCCTCAACCAACTCCTCGTCGGTTGCCTTCTTATTTCCCCAGTAAAGATTCTCCTTAATTGTTCCTGAAAACAGGATATTCTTCTGCAACACAACAGCAACCTGATTTCTGAGAGTGTCCAAATCATAACCTCTTACATCTATGCCACCAACCCTTACAACACCTTCAGTTGCATCATACAAACGAGGAATCAGCTGAATAAGGGAGGTTTTTGAAGAACCTGTTCCACCGATAATTCCAATGGTTTCTCCAGATTTTATTTGCAAATTGACATTTGACAAAACCATTCTCTCAGCCCTTTTGGAATATTTAAAGCTTACATTTTCAAATGAAATAGAGCCGTCCTTAACGGAAAATACAGGATTTTCAGGATTCGACAATGTGCTTTTTTCTTCCAATACCTCAATGATACGCTTAGCAGATTCACTCGACAAAGCAAGTATTACGAAAACCATAGAAAGCATCATAAGACTGCTTAGAATCATAAAGTTGTAGGTAAGTATTGCAGAAAACTGTCCAATATCAAACGCCAGTCCTCTAGATGTGATAATGGTATATGAACCAAAGGAAAGCACAAATATCATCACCACATACATACAAAATTGCATAAGCGGATTGTTAAGAGCTAAGATTCGTTCTGCCCTTGTAAAGTCTACACATACATTATCAGCTGCCTCCCCGAATTTCTTCTGCTCATAATCCTCACGAACAAAGGATTTTACTACCCTCATTCCTTTAATATTTTCCTGAATAGATTTATTCAAGGCATCGTATTTCTTAAATACCTTGTTAAATAACGGAAATGTTTTGTATATTATTATACCTAAGCCAATTGCAAGAATCGGAACGACAACAAGAAAAATCCATGCCATACGCCCTCCCATTATAAACGCCATTACAAATGCAAAGATTAACATCAATGGTGAACGAATAGCCATTCTGATTAACATCATGTATGCATTCTGAACATTGGTGATATCCGTTGTCATACGGGTAATCAGCGATGAGGTTGAAAATTTATCAATGTTTTCAAAGGAGTAATTTTGTATATTATAAAACATGTCCTTGCGTAAATTTTTTGCATAACCACAAGCTGCAGTTGCACTGGTAGACCCAGCAATAGCTCCAAATATCAACGATAAAAAGGCCATGATAATCAGAATAATTCCATACCTAATAATTGTGTCTAAACCACATCCATTCTTTATCTCATTAACCAAGTTTGCAGTAATAAACGGAATTATACACTCAATAACAACCTCAAAGCTAATAAGTATCGGAGTTATAATGGATAATTTCTTATACTCACGAACACTTCGTGCAAGTTGCCTAACCACATTCATCACACATCAATCCTCTCCATAAAAAACGAGTATTGCTTATCGGATTTATGCGATAAACATTACTCGTTTCTGCTTTAAGCATTAACATTTTAAACATAAGGTAAAATTAAAAAAACACTTTATCCCTATAATAATTGCTAAAATTGCTATTTTAGTATATCATATTTCTGCAAAATTGTCAATTAAAAATATAAATAATAGTTTATTTTTTTGGTATTTGGCAATTTAAAGACTATGCAATTTCTATATAAATATAATTTAAGCACACCGAAAACTTATAGCGAATAACAATTAGCAGTATTTCTTTATCTGTAACAACGCTAATAAAACAGAACTGATAATTAATAATTTTGGCTTAGATTTTCTCTGATTTCTCCTTTACACACTTTTATTTAAGGCATTTTTGCTGCCGTATAGCATTAGTTTTTCTACTCTTTCTAGATACTAGTTTTCAACAGTAACCTATCCTTCTAATATCATTTTGTAATACTTTGTACAGTATCCCCACTTGCTGTAAACAAAAAACTGTTTAGATAAGGTAGTGAGAATGTAGATTTGTATAAAGCTTTTTTAAGCCCGGAATGCATCTATTATTTTTTTAAACCTGCACCTTATTTCATATAAAAAATCCGAACACATCTTTAGTAACAAATGTGTTCGGATTTGTTCATTCTGGCTCCTGGATAGGCTATACTAAATAGGACAGTTTTTCTCCGAACATGATATAATAAAATTATTGGAGGAGAAAGACATGTCAAAAAAATATTATGAGGAAAATTTCAAGAAGCAAATTGTCAAAATATA
>JAAYPV010000019.1 GCA_012519635.1 Clostridiales bacterium | reverse complement strand
CCTCAGAGAAGCTTACTTTACTACAAAATGCATAATCTGTGCTGTTAAAAACATCTGAAGCTTTATCTCTCTTGTTTGCCGGCATGCTGGTAACCCCCTTCTCTTTCACTACTATCATAATTTGTTTTCTTTTGACTCCTCTTTTTTAATACCCCTAATTGACTGCATTTTGAAAATTATAATTCGATCAATAAAAGTTCAGAAACGTAGTTCCTATTGAAATTAAATCCATTTCTTAGAAAACACTAAGAAATTCATTTTTTCATACCATTAAGCAATTCATGTATGTATGCATCAAAATTTGAAGCAATTACCTCAATTTTAGGAAGTTTGCTTCCATGAACACAGGTTACGATCTTGCCATCCATTATTGCAATTGGATCGCTTTCCCGGGTTGCAAAAACAAAATATTTATCACCGAGGTTATATTCATTTTGCAAAGACTTTAATCTATTTGTAGGATAAAGTTTAACTGAAGTCAGATCATTTAAGACAATTTCCACATCAACTGGAACATACTGTGAGTAAAATGGAACAAGCTCTCTTGGTATTTCTAAATTGATATCTCCAGATCTCTCAAAAGTATTCCTTGCATCTTGCATTATAATAGCATTAATAAATTCTGTATAATCCAAATTACACACCTCCGTAAAACACAGGTTCGCATTTTTGTATGGTATATATGTGTACTTGTTCAGAAATCAAATTTCTATATTTACTTTCGGAAATCTTATATACCAATACGATTACACCAATGCTTATTGAAACCACTACACCAGCATATCCACCCCATAAACCTTGTGCAATAAGCGCTATCAGTAAAACTGTAGTGGAAAACGCTGCAGATTTCCCAACTCTCAGCAAGCACTCTTTGGTACTGTATCCTTTAAGTTTAAGCTTAATAAATTGGTAGACAGAAAAAATAATAATTGTCATACCTCCCATTACTGCCATATTACACATTTTTGCAATATTCTCCGTAACAGTCATGCCTAAATTTCCAACAATGCCCTGCAAAGCATTTGTTGATATTTCACCTATTCCTCTTGTTACAAGATGAGTTACTACACCCAATGCTGCACTCTCAACACCTGTTTTACCTCCAACGATTGCAGCATGTCTTATACTTTCAGAAGAAACACCAGATTGTGCTAATGTAACAATAAAACCCAAGGTAAACCCAATACCTAAGCCAATTGCGGCAGCAGCGCCGATTCCTGCAAGTTCATTTTTGAACACCCTAGTATGATTGGCTTTTTCTAAGCGTTCATTTCTGTCAATCAAATCACCACTTGTTTGATTTCTGAAATCTCCATCATGCATCTCCAAATGCTCAGCCCGGTCTTTAGCAAACTTAATATTGTCTGGATTTGCTTGTTGCGAAGGGTTATCAGCCACATTATTGATGTGATGCCCTTCAGCACCTCTTACTTTACCCGAATCAAATATTTCTTGCTTTTGTGATGATGACCAATCAGTTGTACCCTTTCCACCCATTTGTAATTCAGCATGCTCATATTTCCATGCCAATTCCACACCTTTATTCCGAAGAATATCATTAGTACCAGAGCCACTTGCAATCATTTCATTTACACGTTGCTGATAATCTCGTCTAATATCATTCAGATTGGTAAAAATATCATTAAACTGAGTATTGAATTCATTTGTTGTTGACATTGTTCCAAAAGTGTTAACTGATTGAATTCCAACTGTGAACATTCCCGGATTAATGCCACTAAGATTTGTTAAATTTGACGAGCTATAGGTTGTTTGGCTGAAGGTCAGGCTCATTTTCTTAGACTGCATAACAATACCTCACCTTCATCTCTTTATTTTTTCTGTATCGATAGAAATTTGTGTTAGTCTGAATTTACCCTCATCATCCAACTTGCTAAATACAAACGAATAGACATGGTTGTAATATATTAGCGTTTCGTTAAACAGTTTTGCAGGATCATATGAGAATAATCGCTTTGATACAAGTGTAAAAAGCTGAGATTGGCTATTTTTGTATTTAGCTTCGTTTTCTCTGAATTCATCAAATACATGCTTAAAATCTTTTACTGCCGTTCTATTATATTCTGTATTACTTAGCAAATTAAGTTCCATCATCTTATCGCTTATTATGACAGAGTATTCCTTTGTTAACGTGTCATATAAAGCCTTTTGTTCATTAGTGAGAGCGTCCTTTATAAGAGTATTTTCCTTCTCATTTATCTTAATAAGAAGAGCGTCAAAATCCTCTTGTTTCTTTGCTGATAACAGCTTGTTTTTATAATCTACCAATTCTGTAAGTAATTCATTATTGTCTGCAACAAGCTTGTCATTGTGCTTTGAGATGATTTCCTGCTCCAATTCCATAATTGCATTCGAAGTCTTTATAAGCTTGTCCCTGCAGGCTTTAATGAACAATAATTGTTCAGTGCTCATTTCGGCATTTTCAGAGTAAAATACGAGCGCTGTTTCAGCTTCACTGATAAAGTATTTCCTTGTTTTAATTTCTATTGGATAATTTGCGATAGTACATGTAAAATCAAAATATTTACTAAAAATATCTTTGTTGCCAAGGTCTTTGCTATAGAGGTTTTTGCCTACCGTGTGTGCATCCCAAATATTATTGGCTGCTATAAGGTCTTCAAATAATCTCAGTTGTTCCATTTTTATCCTTCCTCTCGTTATTCAAGGCATCCCACTTATTTATCATCTCAAACCAGTTCTTTATAGCGGAATGCCTGCAAGAAAATTTTTAAATTCCTCCGCCGCTTTAATCTTGTGTTGGATGTCTCGAATGTTATATGAGGACACCATTTCTTCAAGATTACGAATATAGTCCTTCCATTCTTTATCCAAAGCATCAGCAGCTATATTAAACGCATTTACAGTATCTGTCCAAAACTGTTCAATACTCTCTTTATATTTCATCAAGCAATTTTTTGCATCATACTCCTTAACAATCTTCTTAGCCAAACTTTTTTCCCAGCCACCAGATAATAGTGCAAATACTGAAATTGCCGCAATAATAGCCAGTGCGATACCTATCACAATTGGTCCACCTATTGCAGATACAGCAGCCGCCGCTCCAGCTGTCCCCCCTGCAACCGAAATACCAAGCGCAGATAGCAAACTTACCCCCTTAGCTACAAGGATATACGCACCTAAATTCCCGAGTGAAGCCGCCCAAAATGCCAATCCACCAAACGTAACCGCCCCTGCTAATCCGGAAGCAAAAGCCTTCGTCACATCAAAGGAAAACTTAATATCTCCAACATCCACAGAGAAATTATTACTATTGATGCTACCTTCAAAGTCCGCAAGATATTTATCAATTTTTTCTTTTAATTCATCAGAGTGGTCTTTTAAGATATCCTGCATTTTATTTTGTAAGGTTGAATTAATATAGCTTACCAATGACTGAATATCTTCCTTTTTTTTCTTAAATCCTTTTTCTTTAATAATAGAAACAATTTTATCCGTAGATATAACACGACCATATTCATCCGCAAATTTATCTACAGAGGAGAAAGACATTTTTTTAATATCAGAGACCAAATCCATTCTACGATTTTGGTTTTCGTTTGCTCTCTTAGGTTCATTCTTTTTAATTTCTTTTAATAAAAGTTCATATTTATCACGTTCAGCAATAATGTTACTATATTCAGCTATTTCGTTATCCAGATTAACGCCAGTTTCTTTGATATACTGTCTTACAAAATCCTTAGCTTTTTCATTGATTATTTGTGGTAGTTTTTCTACTAAAATTTTTATTTCTTTTTCGAATTCTACTCTCAATCGTTCAATATCAGTTGTATATGTAAAAAAGCGGCTTCTGATAATACCGTAGTTATAATCGTACCCGGATATTTCCTTTTTATTGCTCCAGAACCCTATTGGCATTGTTTGAAGCAATCTGGCACAACCATTATCAAGTATAGTGGCTAGTGATTTAGGATTACCTCCATCGACAGTATGAGCATGTGATGCAATCACAAACAGATTTGAAAGTGGCTTGAGTTCATTTTCTTTTTTATTTTCAATAACATTCAAAGAGTTAATAGCTTCTTTCAGATATTCTATGCTTCCACCTTGCATAAACTGTCCAGCATGTGACATGTAAATCAAAACATCAGCAAATTCCTTTGCTTTTAAAGTCATTGTATCATCTTCAACACGATCACCTGTTCCAAATCCCGGTAAATCAATAACATCACAATTTTTCAGAATTTCACTGTCAACAAAGATTATAGCAGAACCAGCCTCGTTCGTTCCGTACATTTCCCCTTGTCGGGTACCATAATCCTTCAGAATATCAGCACTTCCTCCAGCTAACTTCCAAGACCTGCAATATTCTTCATTATTTAATTTTTTTTCATCCCAACCAACAACGCCATCAAATGATGCTTTAAAAATCCAAGCCTCCTCCTCAATATAATTTGGTCTATCTTTTATATGCTTAATATAAACAGTTATTGATGTTGTTGGCGTCCATGAAGTAGGCATTTTTTCTGCACCAATAACTGAGTTTATCAATCTGCTCTTACCTACATCAGAATGTCCAACAATTGCAACTTTGGGCTTTGCAATCACTCTTTCCACCTTTTCTCTGAGTTCGCTTATATACTTATCATAATTCTCACCCCACTGGCTACGATAACTTGCTCCACAATCAATTATGTAATCAACTATCGTACGTTTAGTGAAATCAGCACTACGCCAAGTATCATCTACCTCTAAAGGCTTTGGGGTCGGGCGTTTATATTTGATTAGTTCATCAAGGGTTGTTCCTGTAACATTAGCTATTTTCACCAATACTTCAAGAGGGATTTGTTCTGTAGATTGCTCTAACCTTGAAATATAATCTTGACGGACCCCAATAAGATTTGCAAATTCTGCCTGTGTCATTTTAAGAGTATTTTCTCGAAAGCTCTTTAAGTCAAACATTTTTTCCTCCTTCAATTTCTGCACAATATTCATTTTTTACTCCATAAATTTATTTACATTCCATATCTTAGCAAATAGATTTGCATTAGTCAATATGTTTTATGCAAAATTGCATATTTTATATTTAAATAATGTTAATGTGCATATTAATAAAAAATCCGGCCATGGCTTTTTCAGCCTCAACCGGCGATGCAATTTTGCAAATACTTTTTATAATTAAACCGCTATCTCAACCTTCGAAGGGTCTGCTGCAACCAATACCGAACATGGATATTTCTTCATTTCGTATCGTCCGCGCACATACAAATTTCAGAAAGTTTACCTATCTTTTACTCGCGATCGCTCTACCCCTGCCTATAAAGGGCTTGATATTTCGGGAGTTGTCGTACATATTGCATCTATACATACATTTATAAAACGATATAGCTACTCCTGTTCCTAAAGACTCGCTGCTACGTTCCTTCTAAATTTACCATACGAATCCCCCGTTATTCCGTAGTACATAAAGTACCTGCAAGCCATTATTATTCCATTCTTCCCATTAAGGTAAATAAATGTACTCATCGGGATCAAAAATTATTCATTGTATTGAGTTTTAATCAATTCTACTAACTCCTTATTTGATGTCTGTGCTATATCTTCATATCGGTCACGATATCTGAAATAAAATCTATCCGGTATCAGAGGACTCGCTGATCGATTTTCAAAAATCATATCTTGTAAACATCTAATATCATTTTGCAATTTTTCATCTGGATACAACTCTTTCGCTCTTAGTCTTTCAATAATACTATCAAGTTTATTTTTCATATCATTCAAATTTTGAATTGCTTTTTTATTATCACGGTCAATTTTATAAACAAGAACGCCTCCAGGTAAAATTGGTGAAATAACAGACATAATAAATCCACTGAGCGTGATGCCATTAAATAATGCTATTAATAACAAAAAGATAAAAATGGTCGCTGTGCTAAGAATTAGAAAATTAGAGTATTTTTCTCTTAATTTTTGATTCCACCAGCAATTAGTGCTTTGGCAAATAATTCTGCCATATTTTAGATCTGCCATATCCATTCCAGGATACCAATTTACTAACAAGTCAAAGTTTTTATTTTTTGAAAGATACTTCTTACTATTTTCTTGTATAGTTTCTAACATAGTTCCATGGCTATTTTTTATATAATTAAAGGGGATTTGTAGTACGTCACAGTCAAAATCTTCTTGAATAATTGCAGCATTGAGTCTAAGATTTTCAATCCTTTTCGTCAAGAACAACTCATCAAATAGTACACAGAGAATCGACAAAACTGTTATGTAAACTGCATATTCTTTGCTTATGATATTGCCAATTATTGCAAAGACTATAACAGCCATTCCACTTATAGCAAACTGAATGTGCATCATTTTCTTGGCATCAGAATATAGTTGTCTCTGAGCAGCCAGTCTCTTTAAATTTAATTCACTATTCTGCCTTTCATTAATGCTCATAAAATACCCCCTACTCATATTTAGGAAAAGAATCCCCAAAAATTTCACGCCATTTATTGATGGAGCCTTTCATATCTTTGTCTTGTTCTAATTGCCTGGCCTCCATGGCTTTATAATAGTCAGAATAAGCTTTATTCTTAATTTTGGTTTTTTCATCATAAGTAAGTTTATTGATATTGCCTTGAATATTTTTCGGATCGTTTACATCATACATAATATTATTGTGAATATAAGCAATAACATCCGGCAATTCAATATCTACATATTGACTGGCAGTTGTCGTTTTAGCTTCATAATAATTTAGTATCATTGTTTCTAACAAATATGATGACATTGTCGGCATAGTGGGTCTTCTATTCCAATACTTCATAACTCTAATCACTTGCAATACATTACCATCATGAGTTTGGTTAATTCTTGATATTCTTTCCTTATCTATCCTGGGATCGGTTTTCTTCCAATGTCCATTCCCATCCGGTATGAGATAATAACTAACACCATAAATATTTGTTGTTGTCATAAAGCACGGCACGATATCAAAATTCCAGGTATACGATGATAACTGCAATGTAGCTGCTTCCTGATTTCTTTTAATATCTGCATTACTATATTGAGGTACATTGGAACATGCAGATACAAATTTGTTAATAACTTTTTTTGAATTTAACTTATTTGTGTAGTCATGACACAAATTTAATAAGTCTTTGGCATCATCAGCTACATTTATCTCAATCTTATCCGTATATTCGGTATATGTTGATCCCTGACCTGTTAAACCAATCATTAAGTCGATATCATCAAGCTCTCTAATTTTTGTCTTTCTTGCGAAAGAACCAAAATGTATATTGATGTCAGAGTATAATTTAGGAAAGGTATTGTCCTTTTCATTAAATTTGGAAATTTGACCTAATAGCCAATCTCTACTGCTTCTTGCAGTTTTACTTATATCAGAATCCAAGTTAACAATATCTTTTAAAAATTCATTAAATGCCTGAATCACTGTTGTTGCCATATTTTTTCAAACCTCCTTATCCCCCAATACAAACATTTAGTCACCTGCTCCATCAATTTCTTTTACTCCACCGCCAAATGACCAATAATTATTTTCAAT
>JAAYPV010000120.1 GCA_012519635.1 Clostridiales bacterium | reverse complement strand
ACCTTTACCTTTTTGCAAATATGTAGTATAATTATAAGAGTTTTTCATATTTGATAGGAACTAGAGGAGATTGGTCATATGAATGAAACCAATAAAAGCAAAGTCATAGCACTTTGTATGGCAGATTTAAGGACGGAGTATAATGATAAAATAATGAATATGATATGTGAATATGCAAAGACAATCGGCTATAAGGTTCTTATTTTTGCATCATTCAGTGAACTCATTTATAACGAGAAGCATGATATTGGAGAAGAGAATATATATAATTTAATGAACTTAGATATCATTGATGGGGTCATTATACTTTCTGAAACAATAAAAGGTGAAGAGCATTTAATGCGTATAGTTGATAGATGCATTAATAGTGGAGTGCCTGTAATATCAATTGAAAAGAAAATTGATGGCTGTTATAGCCTTGTATATGATTATGAGGAAACTATGTTTAATATAGTTAATCATTTCATAGAGCATCATAAGTTTACTAAAATAAATTTCATGGCTGGCATAAAGGGCAATCAGTTTTCTGAGGAAAGATTGAATGGATATAAAAGAGCCCTAGAAGAACACGGAATTCCATTTGATGAGCGTCGTGTTTTTTATGGAGAATTCTGGGATAATCCTACATATGCTGCTATGGATGAGTTTATGGCAAGTGGTATGGAGATGCCAGAAGCAATAGTTTGTGCTAATGATAACATGGCTATTGCAGTTTGTAAAAAGCTAAAGGATTACGGATATAATGTTCCTAAGGATGTGTGCGTGTCAGGGCTTGATGGAATTGAAGAGGAAAAGCATCATACTCCTAGATTGACAACTGCTCATCAGGATTTAGAGACTATGGCAAGACGCGCATTGGATAAGCTAAGGGATATATTTGATGGCAAGGAAGTCTCTGAATTTGAAGTAGTAAATAACAAAATAGTTATTTCACAGTCTTGTGGGTGTGAGGAATTAACTCCTCAGACTCCGAATGAATATATAAGAAAGATGAGTTCAGATTTAGCGGATATGAACACATTCAATATAGTTATGATAAGAATGGTTTCAGCACTATGTGATGGTATCTCAATCGAGGAGTGCATGGTTGACATTCAGCAATATTTACACTATATTAACTTTAACAAGATTTGGTTATGTATTGTTAATGACTTTATTTCTGATGTTAATGCTATTGAAGAAATATTTGAGGAAGAAAGAAGATATAGTGTTGGATATCCTGAAAAGATGAAGTTGTTTTTGCATAGGGATGGCGATAATATCACTTCAGGTCAGGTTTACTCAGTTTCAGAGATGCTTCCTGGTTTAGAGAAGGAGCTTGAAAAGGAAGATAAAATTTTATTTGCACCTCTTCATTTTCAGGATAAAGTGATTGGGTATGTTGCAATAACCTTTGATTATCCTACTTATGGTTTTTTCAAGTTTCACTCATTTATCATGAATTTAAGTAATGTTCTTGAAACAATAAAAAACCATACTGAAATGAAAATGGTAATACAAAGGCTAGAGGAAATGTATGTCCATGACTCTATGACTGGACTTTACAATCGTAGAGGATTTTATAAGAATGTTTATAACTTGTTTGACAATTGCAAGAGATTGGGTAAAAAGCTTGTAATTATGTCATTTGATTTGGACGGCTTAAAGGTTATCAATGATGTGTATGGGCATAGTGAGGGCGATAATGCCATAATGGTTTTGGCAAAAGCATTGCTTTCAAGTTCTATTAAGGATGAAATATGCGCTAGATTTGGTGGAGATGAATATATTGTAGCCAGCACAGCAGACGATGAAGATGGCGATGTTGAATATGTAAACGAGTATATAAACAAGGTACAGAAGTATCTAAATGATTACAATGCTTCTTCAGGAAAGGAATATGAAGTTAGAGCAAGCTATGGCGTAGTTAAGCAGGTGCCAACTTGTGATATGACTATTGATGGAATGATAAAAATAGCTGATGCATTAATGTACAAGGATAAATTTAAGCGTAAAAAGTATAGAGAGAGAATGAGAACGAGGGATAAAAAACATTTTTAAAGGATAAATAATATAAATTCTAAAGGCTTTATCTGAAAATAGATAAAGCCTGTTTTTTGTAGGTGATTTAGTTTTGCAATACAAGTTTAGGGATTGCCTTTTTTAAAGCCATTGAAAAAGCAGATGCAATAATTATTTTTAAAATATCTAACAAAATAAATGGAGCAACGCAAAGTGAGAATGCTTGGGAAAAGG
Organism: Clostridiales bacterium; assembly: GCA_012519635.1. GTDB lineage: Bacteria > Bacillota > Clostridia > Oscillospirales > Ruminococcaceae > JAAYPV01. The sequence continues at coordinate 14,868 of JAAYPV010000120.1, read as the reverse complement.
GAGCTTTTGCAACAACCATATACCATATGCTTCCTAATGAATAGCAGATTATTAATGCAAGAAGCATACCCACCAGTGTAAAGATGAAGTTTTTGTTTTTTCCTATTTTAATTAAAACAGCAATAACAAATGCCATAATCGGATATGCGATGATAAATCCACCTGTGAAACCGATAATTACACCTAATCCCCCACGAAAGCCGGCAAAGACAGGTAGTCCAATTGCACCAAGCATTACATATGTAAATGTTGAGAGAAGTGCCTGCTTTGGCGGAAGTAAAGCACCCGTTAAGAAAATAGCCAGAAGAGAAAAGGTGAAGGGTATTGGTTGGATAGGAATTGATATTTGTGATAACACCACAATTAATGCAGTAAAGAGTGCGGATATAGTTAATGAAGTAGCTTTTGATTTTGACATTGAGAAATCCTCCTTAAAAGTTTATAGGAGGATTATAGCATATTAGAAGCAAATTGTCAACCTTTTTTAAAAATATAGTTGACAATTCTGGTTGTTAAGTTAAAGATTTAAGATATGATGTAATAAAGCCATCTAAATCACCGTCCATAACGGCATTGATATTTCCGTTTTCAAAGCCAGTTCTATGGTCCTTAACAAGGGTATATGGCATAAAAATATATGAACGGATTTGTGCACCCCATGCGATTTCACGCTGAACACCTTTTATATCTGAAATTTTATCAAGTCTTTCACGCTCTTTAATCTCAATGAGCTTTGAGCGTAACATTTTCATTGCGTACTCACGATTTTGGTGCTGACTTCTCTCTGTTTGGCATGAAACAACAATACTTGTAGGAAGATGAGTGATTCTTATTGCAGATTCAGTTTTGTTTACATGCTGTCCACCTGCTCCACTTGAACGATAGGTGTCGACTCTTAAATCTTCAGGCTTTATATCAACCTCGATGGTATCATCAATTTCGGGCATTACCTCAAGTGCAGCAAAGGATGTATGGCGTCGTCCTGAGGAATCAAAAGGAGAAATTCTTACAAGCCTGTGTACTCCAGCTTCAGATTTAAGAAATCCATAAGCATTTAAGCCTTCAACAAGAATTGATGCGCTTTTTAATCCAGCTTCATCGCCATCAAGATAGTCAAGAACTTTTACACTAAAATTATGGCGTTCTGCCCAGCGATTATACATTCTGTATAACATTTCAGCCCAATCCTGAGCCTCCGTACCTCCTGCACCTGCATGAAATGACAGAATAGCATTATGGCTATCGTATTCACCTGTAAGCAAGGTTGATAGCTTTTCTTCCTCAATATTCTTTTTAAATTCATTTGCGGATGAAATAATTTCATCAACAACGCTTTCGTCCCCTTCTTCAAGTGATAAATCTATCAGTGTGAGTATATCCTCAAGGGAGACATTCAGTTTATTAAAGCGTTCAATTTTATTTTCAAGGCTTTTAATTTTTTGCATAGTGGATTGGGATTTCTCAATATCATTCCAGAACCCATCAAGATTTGTTTCTTCCCTGAGCTTGTCCAACTCATTTTCAGCCTTTTCTATATTCAAAACATCTTTTAGCTCTTTGAGCTGTTCTTTGTAAGTATTAAGTTCATTTTTTAAATCATAGAGTAAAACCATATGCCAATCCTTTCGAGTGTAAGAAATTATTTTCAAAATAAATCATATACTTATTATACAACAATAAATCTCTGTCTGCAAATATTTTTTTTAATGTTGAAAAATATATATTATGTGGTATAATATAAGTGTATAATTATAAAAAAAGTTAGCAATAGATGTTTAAAGTTTAGCTATGTATAGGAAATGGAGGAGTGTATGTTCAATTATATCGGAAGTAAATGCATTGTCTGTGATGAGGAGTTTACGAACGATTCTGATGTTGTAGTTTGCCCTGAATGTGGTACGCCATATCACCGAGAGTGTTATAATAAAAAGGGTTCATGTATAAATGTGAGATTACATGAGGAGAATGGTAGTTGGCGCGAAGAATATGAACGAGAAAAAAAGAAATTAGAAAAATCAGTTTGTAAAAACTGTGGATATAAAAATAATGTGGACAGTAAGTTCTGTGAAAATTGTGGCATAGATTTAAGTCTTGATGTTGTTACCGTTAAAGAAATAAGGTCGAACTCTGATGGAGGAGCAATTAGGGTATTTGGCATAGATTTAGGTGACAGATATTGCGGGCTTGACCCTAAAGAAGAAATCGAGGGTGTAACAGTTGAGGAATTAGCTGATTTCATAGGCACAAACACATATTATTATCTACCGTTATTTAAACGCATGAGTGAAACTGGAAGGAAGTGGTCGCTCAATGCTTCTTGCTTGTTTTTTTCTGATTATTATTTTGCAAATCGCAAAATGTATGCGTTTTGGATTTTTGCATTGCTATTTAGCTTTATAATTTCGATACCATCACTGTTGTATGACCTGTCTACAATTGAGATAACTAAGAGCATTGTTACTGGTATAGATTTTGAAAGCATATTATTTAAAAATATTTTAACGGCATGTAATTTAATATTATTCACCTTCAGAATTATTATGTGTGTGTTTGGAAATTGGTTCTATTATAGATATGCGATTAAAAAAATCAAGAAGATTAAGAAAAAAATTAGTTCGCCTATTGCTCAGAAAAAACAAATAAAAGCAGAGGGTGGAGTTGGCTTTATGAACATGGTATTAAATTTAGGGCTATATTTTGCTTTAGCATTTTTTATGATGATGATATTTATCCTCATAATTTAATTAATTTATTATGGAGGTTTACATTGAAGATTAAGAAGGCAGTAATTCCAGCAGCTGGGCTTGGCACAAGGGTATTACCAGCAACAAAAGCGATGCCAAAAGAGATGATTCCTATTGTTGACAAGCCAGCGATACAGTACATTGTGGAAGAGGCGGTTAAAAGTGGGATTACGGATATACTTATAATTATAAGCAGAGGAAAATCAATTATTGAGGACCATTTTGACCGCATGCCGGAACTTGAGACAAAGCTTAAGGCTGGTGGGGAATGTAAGAGGGAGCTACTTAATGAAGTGGTGGGTGTTGCAAAGCTTGCCAATATAACTTATATAAGACAGCAGGAGCAGAATGGCTTAGGGCATGCTGTTCTTCAGGCGAAAAGTTTTGTTGGGAATGAGCCATTTGCTGTTTTATATGGAGATGATGTAATTATTGGTGATGACCCATGTCTTGCGCAGCTTTGTAGAGTCTATGAAAAGTACGGAATGGGAGTAGTCGGAATAAAAGAGGTTTCAGGTGATCATATACATAGATATTCTTCTATGAAGGTATCTTATATGAGTGAAAATATTTACAAAATTACCGATATGATAGAAAAGCCTCCAAAGGGAAAGGAGTTCTCAAATTTTTCGATATTGGGAAGATGTATTTTACAGCCTGAAATATTCGATATATTGGAGCGTATCCCATATGGCTTTGGAAATGAACTTCAGCTTACTGATGCAATGAAGGAAATTGCAATAAAAGACGGTCTGATTGGAATCGATTTTGTAGGGAACAGGTATGATATGGGAGATAAGCTTGGAATTTTACAGGCATCTATTGAGGTCGGTTTGAAAAACAAAGAGTTTGGCAACGAATTTAAGGCTTATCTAAAAGAATTGGTAAAAACTTTTTGAAAATGCTTGACAAAACAGACTAATATCTATATAATATTAATGTTATCCTTGCCCACATAGTAAAGTGTGGGCTAAATCCAGAAGGAGGTGCAAATAATGGCTAAAACAACTGCTAATTATGAAATGATGGTTATTTTAAACACTAAACTTGGTGAAGAGGCAATTAAAGGATTAATTGAAAAGTATAAAGAAATAATCGAAGAAAACGGTGGTACTGTATCAGAGGTAAATGAGTGGGGCAAGCGTAAGTTAGCTTATCCAATTCAGTATGAAACTGATGGTTACTATGTTCTTTACAACTTTGAATCAAAACCTGATTTGCCAACTGAGTTGAACAGAGTTTCTAATATTACTGAAGGGGTTCTACGCTCTCTTGTTACTGTTAAGTAAAGTCAATTTGTGAATGGCTTAAAATGAGGGGGAGACTTCAATGTTAAATAAGGTAATATTAATGGGTAGGCTTGTTGCCGACCCTGAACTCAGACAGACATCAAATAATGTATCTGTGTGCAGATTCCGAATTGCTGTAAATCGACCTTATTCAAAAGATGGAGAAAGAGTTGCAGATTTTATATCTATATCTGCTTGGCGACAAACTGCAGAATTTGTTCATCGTTATTTCTCTAAGGGTAAAATGATTATAGTAGAAGGAAGTCTAAGGAATAATGATTATACTGACAACAATGGTGTAAAGCATTATTCAATGGAGGTTCTGGCTGATAGTGTTAGCTTTGGTGAATCGAAAAGTGCTATGGGCTCTGGTATCAATATTGATGAAAGCTTTGAGCCGCCAGTACAACAGCAAACACAGAATACTCAAAGCTCAGAAAATGCTAGTGCGCCAATTCAGATTGGTGATTTAAGTGATTTTGAGGAAATATTAAGTGATGGAGAAATTCCATTTTAATTGTGTAAAAAAGTTTATAGCGATAGGAGGCTGTAACTATGGAAAAAGAGAAAAATAACCGTCCAGCTGCTAAAAGACCACGAAAAAAAGTTTGTGCTTTTTGTGCTGATAGAATCAACGAGATTGATTATAAAGATATTGCAAGATTAAGAAAATGCATGACTGATAGAGCTAAGATTTTACCTAGAAGAGTAACAGGTACTTGCGCTTATCATCAAAGAAAGCTTACAGTTGCAATCAAGAGAGCAAGACATGTTGCGTTATTGCCATATGTAAGTGATTAATATTACTTATAAGCTTATGCATAAATAAAGCAAGAGGATATTTTATCCCCTTGCTTTTTATTTTATCCATAAGTTAAAGCTTCATAGTAAGTGAAATTCGTTTTCTGTTTAGGTCAACATCAAGAATCTTTACTTTAACAATTTCTCCTACCTTAACGGCTTCAAGTGGGTGCTTTATGAATTTATCACATATTTGTGAAATATGAACAAGTCCGTCTTCATGTACACCTATATCAACAAATGCTCCGAAATCAGTGATATTCCTTACAGTTCCAACAAGCTCCATGCCTACAGCTAGGTCTTTCATTTCCATAATATCGCCACTTCTAAGTAGTGGGGGTGGAAGCTCATCACGCACATCACGACCTGGTTTTTGAAGCTCCTTAATGATGTCATTCAGAGTTGGAATACCTAATCCAAGACTTTCACTGATTTTGTCAAGCCCAATTGCTTTAGCGTTGTTTTCAATATCAATTGCTTTTCCATCACCAATATCAGCTAGTTTGAAGCCACATTTTTCAACAAGGGCCTTTACTGCCTCATAGCTTTCGGGATGAACAGCAGTGTTGTCGAGAGGATTTTTTGAATTTCTTACACGCAAAAAGCCAGCACATTGTTCAAAAGATTTTTTGCCCAGCTTAGGCACTTTAAGCAGTTGTTTTCTATCCGTAAAGGCGCCATTCTCTTCACGATATGCAACTATATTTTTAGCAACAGTGGAGTTGATTCCAGCAACATAAGAAAGAAGTGAGAATGATGCAGTATTTAAATCAACACCGACAGTATTAACACATGACTCAACGACACCTGATAGAGCTTCATTCAATTTAGCCTTTGGCATATCGTGCTGGTATTGTCCGACACCGATTGCCTTTGGGTCTATTTTTACCAATTCAGCAAGAGGGTCCTGCAATCGTCTTGCAATTGAAACAGCACTGCGAAGTGAAACATCATATTGTGGGAACTCTTCAGCAGCGAGCTTTGATGCAGAGTATACAGAGGCACCAGCCTCACTTACAACCATGTAGCTAACCTTTTGAGGAATTTCCTTAATTAATTCAGCAACAAATGCCTCACTTTCCCTTGAGGCAGTACCATTACCAATTGCAATTGTTGTAACGCCATGCTTAGCAATAAGATGCGATAGCGTTTCCTTTGCCTCCTTGATTTTATTTACAGGAGGTGTTGGATAAATTACAGTAGTATCCAAAACCTTACCTGTGTCATCAACAACAGCGATTTTACAGCCTGTCCTGTATGCAGGGTCAAGTCCAAGGGTAACTGTGTTTTTGATAGGAGGCTGCATTAAAAGCTGTCGCAGGTTTGATGAAAAAACCTTAATAGCTTGTTCAGCAGCCTTTTCAGTTAATTCAGAGCGAATCTCTCTTTCAATTGATGGGTAAATGAGTCGTTTATAACTATCCTCACAAGCAAGTCTTACAAGATTTCCACATTCGCTATCATTTTTGGCATATTTATTAGTTATTAAGGAAATTCCCATTTCATCAGGAATTGTAACTGAAACTTTCAGAAAGTTTTCCTTTTCACCTCTGTCAAGGGCAAGGACTCTGTGCTGAGCAATTTTATTAACAGGTTCACTGTAATCGTAGTAGTTTTCGTACACGCTTTCAGCAGTTTCATCGGAAGCCTTTGATGTGATAATACCATGTTTTGCAACTGTTTCACGAAGTAATTTCCTTAATTCAGCATCATCAGAAATATCTTCAGCGATAATATCCATAGCACCTTGCAATGCTACATTTATATCAACTATTTCTTTTTCCACATCAATGAATTTTTCAGCCTCTTTTTGAGGATTTGTATTATGGTCTTGCAACATTATCAGCACAGCAAGTGGTTCAAGCCCGCGTTCTCTTGCGATACTTGCCCTTGTTTTTCTTTTTGGCTTATACGGACGGTATAAGTCTTCAATTTCTACAAGGGTTTTAGCTTCCTGAATAGCCTTTGCTAGCTCATCAGTCATTTTGCCTTGCTCCTCTATTGATGAGGAAATCTCAGCTTTTCTTTTTTCAAGATTTCTTAGATAAGTAAGTCTGTCATGTATTTCACGCAAAATTTGGTCATCAAGTGAGCCAGTAAGCTCTTTACGATACCTCGCAATAAAGGGAATGGTCTTGTCCTCATCAAATAAAGCAACAGTATTGTCAATTTGCTCCTGTTTTAAATTGAATTCTTGAGCAAGTATTTTGTTAATATCCATTATGTTCAAACGACCTTTCATAAAACAAGTTTAAGTATTAGTAAATTGTAATTAATTCTATTATATTGTATCAGTTGAGAGGAATAATGTCAATTACAAGAGGGAAATGCTATAATAAATTATAAAATATTATGTATTATGACTTGATAAAAAGTGATGGATAATGTTATAATTTTAATGTATCAAAAAATAGAAGGATTCTGTATTTTTCTATTACTAATTATTAAAATTAATAAGTGAAAGGTGGGCTGTTTTTGAGGAAAAGTGGTATATTGATGCATATTTCCAGCTTACCGTCTGATTATGGAATAGGAAAGCTAGGTAAGGAAGCATATAGATTTATAGATTTTCTAGCTGAAAGTGGCATAAAGCTATGGCAAGTATTACCGTTATCACCTACAAGTTATAGAGATTCTCCATATCAGTCATTTTCCACTTTTGCCGGAAATCCATACTTTATTGATTTTGACATATTAACGCAGGAGGGACTGCTTGACAAATCAGATTATTGCGATATCATATGGTGTGAAAACGAACGGGTTGTTGATTATGGAAGGATATATGATAACTGCTTTAATGTATTAAAAAGGGCATATAAAAAATTTAAAGATAAGATGCCGAGTAGTTATCATAATTTTTTATTGGAGAATAAAGAATGGCTTGATGATTATGCTTTGTTTATGGCATTAAAGTTTAAGAATGATGGCAGAGCATGGTATGAGTGGGAAAAGGGTTTAGCAATGCGAGAGGAAAAGGCAGTTGAAAGGGCTGCTTTAGAGTTATCGGAGGAGGTTGATTTCTTCAGGTTTATCCAATATAAATTTTATGAGCAATGGGACAAGCTAAAGAGGTATGCTAATAAAAAGGGTATAGGAATTATCGGAGATATACCGATATATGTTGCATATGATAGTGTTGATGTTTGGGTAAGTCCTGAATTGTTTTTACTTGATAAGGAAAAAAATCCGGTAGATGTTGCGGGTTGCCCTCCTGATGATTTTTCAAAATTAGGACAGCTTTGGGGTAATCCCCTGTACGATTGGGAATATCATAAAAAGGATAATTACTCTTGGTGGGCAAAGCGTATGGAATTTGCCTCAAAAATGTATGATATGACTAGAATAGACCATTTTAGAGGGTTTGAAAGCTTTTATGCAATTCCATATGGTAATGTAACAGCTGAACATGGTGAATGGCGAAAGGGACCTGGAATTGAAATATTTAGGACAATAGAGAAGAAGCTGGGAAAGATGAGTATTATAGCTGAGGATTTAGGTTTTATTACTCCTGAGGTTAGGCAATTAGTTGAGGATACAGGTTTCCCCAGCATGAAGGTTTTGCAATTTGCATTTGATGGAAATGCAAAGAATGAATATCTACCACATAATTATAAAACATCAAACTGTGTGGTTTATACGGGCACACATGATAATGATACATTGAAGGGCTGGGTGAGCACATCACCTAAAAGTACGATAAAATATTGTTTAGAGTATATGAAATTAAGATTTAGGAGTGAAATTGCATGGGGTGTAATAAGACTTGCCTGGAGCAGTTGTGCTGAAATTGCAATTGTTCAGATGCAGGATTTGCTTAATGAGGGTAGCAAGTCACGCATGAATACTCCATCAACTCTTAAGAATAACTGGACATATAGGATAAGGCAAAATGATTTAAACAAGAATTTGGTTCACAAGCTACAAAAGTTGAACAGAATATATGACAGATAGGTTAAGGAGAGTAACATGGATAAAAACAAATTTACAGCAGATTTTAAGCAGCAATTATTGCAATGTTTTGGTGTTGAGCCTGAAAAAGCAAGTGTTCAGCAAATTCACCATGCAATTGGTAATGTTGTTATGAATGATATTTCAGGCGATTGGAAAATCAGCACGGAAAAGCATCTTAATAGCCGAAGGGCCTGTTATTTTTCTATGGAGTTTCTTGTGGGCAGAGCTGTATTTAATAATTTGCTTTGTCGTGGAATTTATAATGATGTTGAGGAGAGCCTGAAGTCATGTGGAATATCACTATCCGACCTTGAGGATATTGAGGATTCAGCATTGGGAAATGGTGGTTTGGGACGATTAGCAGCTTGCTTCCTTGATAGTGCTGCAACTCTTAGTTTGCCATTAGATGGCTATGGAATTCGCTATAAATATGGCTTGTTTAAACAGTCGATTGTTGATGGGTTTCAGGTTGAGGAGGCAGATGATTGGACAAAGTATGGAGATGCGTGGTCAAAGAGATGTGATGAGGATACTGTTTTAGTTGAATATAGTGGACAGACAGTAAAGGCTGTTCCATACGATATGCCTGTAATCGGGTATAAAACAAATAATATAGGCACACTAAGGCTTTGGCAGGCTGAGCCTGTAAGGGAGTTTGATTTCAAGCTATTCAATGAGCAGAAATACGCTGAGGCAAGCGAGGAAAAGATTTTTGCTGAGGATATTTCAAGGGTTTTATATCCTAATGATGATACGATTGAGGGTAAGATATTGCGTTTGAAACAGGAGTATTTCTTCTGTTGTGCATCTCTTACAGACATTATAAAAAAACATAAGGAAAATCATGGGTCAGTTGAAAATATCGCTGATTATGTAACTATACAATTGAATGACACTCATCCTGTAATATCAATTCCGGAATTGATTCGTCAGCTTATGGATAGCGAAGGTATGAGTTTTGAGGACTCTTTTGCAATTGCTCAAAGGATGTTTAATTATACAAATCATACAATAATGATTGAGGCATTGGAGAAGTGGGATTGCAAAATCGTTGAGGAGTTACTCCCACGAGTTTATAAGGTAATCATAATGCTAAATGAGTGCTTTATTGCAGATATGTATAAAAAAGGTATTAGTAAAAAAGATATAGACGAGATGAAAATAATTAGCGATAATCAGGTTTATATGGCACATATGGCAATATATTGCTCTTCATATATAAATGGTGTTGCTCAAATTCATACTGAAATACTTAAAAGTACAGTGTTAAAGACATGGTATAAGGTTTTTCCAGACAGGTTTCAAAACAAGACAAATGGCATAACTCAAAGAAGATGGCTTGCACTTTGCAATAAGGAGCTTTCAGGCCTTGTAACTGAGCTTTTGGGCAGTAATGATTGGACTATTAATCTTGATGAGTTGAAAAAGCTGGAGAAGTTTGCTGATAATAAGCTGATATTGCAAAGATTCTTAGATATTAAGCAGGAAAAGAAGAAGCAGCTTGCTGATTTTATATTGCAAAAAGAGGGTATAAAAATTGATGAAAACAGCATTTTTGATGTGCAGATAAAGCGTCTGCATGAGTACAAAAGACAGCTTTTGAATGCATTTTCTATTTTGTATATTTACTTTGGAATCAAGGACGGAAGTATAACCGATTTTACTCCTACAACCTTTATTTTTGGTGCAAAATCCGCTCCTGGATATAGGCGAGCAAAGGGGATTATTAAGTATATCAATGAGATAGCAAAACTCATTGAAAATGATAAGGATGTATGTGATTTAATCAAGGTTGTATTTGTGTCAAATTATAATGTTTCATATGCTGAAAAGCTGGTTGCTGCAACCGATATTTCAGAGCAGATTTCTACTGCTGGAACAGAGGCCTCAGGTACGGGCAATATGAAACTTATGCTCAATGGAGCAGTAACACTTGGTACATTTGATGGTGCAAATATTGAAATTGTTGAGGAGGCCGGCGAGGAGAACAACTATATTTTCGGAGCAAGAGTTGAGGATTTGAAAAAGCTTATGCCTAAATACAACAGTAGAAAGATAGTTGCTAAAAACGAAAAAATCAGAAGAGTAGTTGAAACCTTAATTGATGGTACTGTTTCAGACGACGGAACAGGTTATTTCAGGGAGCTTTATTACTCCTTGCTTGATGGTGCTAATTGGCACACTCCTGATAATTATTATCTCATAGGAGATTTGGAAAGTTATGTTCAGGTAAAGTTGAAAGCCAATCATGATTATAAGGACAGATTGAGCTTTGTCCGCAAGGGTTGGATCAATATGTGTAATGCGGGTAAGTTCAGCTCTGATAGGACTATCTCGGACTATGCAGATAATATATGGAAGATTAAGCCTTGCAAATAAAAAGATAAGCTTGCATATCAAATGAATAATAAAAAAGACACTCTGTTTTATATTCAGAGTGTCTTTTGATATATTATTAGTATTTTATGAATTTAGAGCCTGGAGCACCACAAATGCTGCATTTTTCTGGCTGGAATTTCTCAATATTACCGCAAATAGGACATAGATAATAGAAAACCTCTTCTGTTTCATCAAGATTATCTAATGCCTCCTGATAAAGCTTTGCGTGCACTTCTTCAGCCTTCATAGCAAATGTGAAAGAAGTTACAGCAGCCTTATTACCTTCTGCTTCTGCTTGTTCAACAAAAGGTGGGTACATTTCTTTGTATTCATAGCTTTCACCTTTAATTCCGTCTTTTAAATTTTCTTCAGTTGAGCCAATTTTTCCGGCAACCTCAAAATGTCTTAAAGCATGAAGTGTTTCAGCATCAGCAGCTGCTCTGAATAGTTTAGCAGCATTCATTTTTCCTTCCTTTTCAGCTTTTTTTGCATATGCTGTATATTTTCTGTTTGCTTCGGATTCTCCTGCAAATGCTGCCATTAAATTTTTAAGTGTTTTACTCTCATTCATTTTATTTTCCTCCTCATTTTTAAAAATAATTATTTATTTGCAACTCCTATAAGGAAGTTTTTTGAATAATTTATTTGTTACAATACAATCATCTATTATACTTTGAATGATAGTTTAAACAATATCTACTGTTTTACATATCTATCATAAATTATTAGGTCTAATTGATTTATTTTTAACATTATAGCATTAAATTAAATAAAGATATGTGACTTAATCACAAAAAACTTTGAAGATTTTAGTGACATTAAAAAGCTCCAGCTAATGGCTAGAGCTTATTAGTTTAACAAATAGTTTTTAAAAAAGACTTCAGAATGCTGTGGTTTGCCGAATAAATAACCTTGAATAAAGTCTAAATTCATAGGTGATACAATATCCAGCTCTTCAATTCGCTCAACTCCCTCAAGACATACCTTTATCCCTACATCATGACATAATTCAACTATGAATTTGATGAAAGTTTTATCAAAAGAGCTGTTCATTATATTTTTGACGAAAGCCTTATCGATTTTAACAATATCCGCAGGTACTTCCTTTAGTATTTCAAGTGACGAATATCCAGTTCCGAAGTCGTCCATTGCTATATTCATGCCTAATTTTCTTATTGATGCAAATGTAGACTTTAATAATTCCTTATCAGATACAAATCGGCTTTCGGTGAGTTCAATAATAATATTTGAAAAGCTTATTTTTTCCTCTTCAATTGTAGATTTAATAAAATCAACAAAGGTATTGTCCAAAAGCTGAATATATGAAACATTCACACTCATTTTAAAATTAGGATGGTATTTTACACATTTTGCACAGCTTTTTACAGCCTGCTTAAGAACCCATTTTCCAACAGGTATTATGAGGTTCGATTTTTCCAAAAGTGGAATAAATTCATAAGGAGATATGATTCCATATTTATCACATTTCCATCTGAGTAACGCTTCTGCACCTTTTAATTTTTCATTGTTAGCAAAGACCTGAGGTTGACAATAAACCTCAAAATTAAGGAAATCATTATCAACGCTTTCATGTAAAAGCTCTAATAATTCAAGTTCCCTTGTTTTATTTTCAGGAATAGTTGACTCATAAAAGGTAATTTTATTTTTGCCATTTGATTTCGTATAATCCAGTGCTTTATGTGCTTTTTTAAGTATTGTCTGATAGTCTTCAGAAATATCAGGGTTATATATATAACAGCCTGCTGAAAGAGGGGAGTGATATTTTTTACCTTTATATTCGTGTTGAGCTGAAAAATGCTTTTTTAAGCTATAATAAAGCTGTTTAATCAGCTCATTATCCATAATTTTTGTAATAATACCAAATTCATCGCCATCAAGTCGATAAACCTCCATTTCTGAAGGTAAATTATTTTGAAGGTATTGTCCAGTTATTCTCAACACACTATCTCCAAATTCTCTGTCATATAAATAATTGATATTTTTAAAATTATCTATATTGATAACAATAACCGAAAATTTTTCTTTTGTGTGCAAAAAGTAGTTTATCTGGTTTTCAAACTCAAATTTATTCAGTAAGCCTGTCGTAATATCAACCTTATTTTTTCTACCTATATTTGTGATTATTCCTGCGAAAAGCTCCGGCTGATTATTATCATCCCTTATTAAATGCCCCCTGCATCTTACCCAAATCCATTCGTTATTACGATTTAATGCTCTATAATCAAGGCTATGGTCATCAGTAACACCAATCATCATATCCTCAAGAGATTTAAGGTACATACTACGATCATCTGGATGAATTTTTTCCAACCAAACATATGAAAAATTAGATATATAATTATCTGTTAAATTAAAATCATAAATAAAATTATCAGGTAATCTCGCAATATTTGTTCTTAAGTCGCAAACATAAATGTAATCTTCAGCACTTAAAATTAATGCTTCATAAAACTTGTCCTTATCATATTCAAATTGTATCCCCATACCTTCACCCCCAAAAGCAATAAATTTATAACTTATAAATATTATATCACATCTATCTTATTAATACAAATAAATCTTATTTTGTTCATAATTTTCATATAAATTTACCAATGCAACAATAAAATTCTATTTTATTTTGCATACTTCTTTTGAATAATATATGAATATTTTTATTTAAACAAATGACATAAATTCATAGTAATTTTCATAAAAAATCAACTCTACTAGTATCTAAGTAGAGTTGTTATTTTTATTACATAAAGCTCTTTGAATTTCTATTGTTGCAAGGGTATCGCCTAGTAGTGTAAATACTGCTGCAGCTAAATCCAGCTCGTCATCTGATAACTTAGAGGCAATAATATTAGCAAGAGCAGTGATAGAGGCAGTAAGTTCGCAAGAATTCATGGTATCACCTCACCTTAATATATATTATGAAATTTATTGTGAGAAGTGATAAAGTATGTAAAAGTTATGCTTTTGTCAAGTTTAAATCATTAAGAAAATAGAAGGTGATTTTGTTTAACTTGACATATAGAGCATTGTTGCAAAAGTATATACAATTATAGAAGTGAACTGAAAAATAGTTAATCCAGAATTTCTGATTTGATGATTAAGCAATTTCATGCCTCCCCAATAGCAATTGCTGGACTGGTGGTTGTTTTTATTGCATTGAATACGGTGCCTTTTTATGAGTACATACTCCAGACAAGGAAGAACTAGCTGTCAATTTTGTGATTGTATAGCTGTAAGCAAAGGAGTCTTTATTAATTTATCTAGTGGAAAGTATTCTTTTGTTTATTTTTTTAGTTTCATCACTACTATTTAATTTTTTCTTGTCCCAGATTTATTAATTTTTATCCAGTGTCTGACAAGCTATATACAGGTGTAGTTTATATTTGTATTTTCATAGAATATTTAATTGTACTGACAATATTTATGCTAATTAGTATTATTCTTATTATAAAAAATCGGCACAGGCAATGAAAAGGGGTGTGTGGAGATGAAATATTTTAGATTTGAAGTTATGTCAGTAATTGAAAGGCTTGGAATTAATCTTATACTTAATGCCCAATTTGCTGCATTATTCATTTTAGCGAATGCAATTACTGCAAGATACAACAATAGATATATGCTTTATGAGCCTTTTAATTTTGGTTATTTTGTAAAGTGGAGATTGGCATTTAGGCTTAACATTTTTT